>NZ_JBPQTW010000039.1:0-43215 GCF_051386535.1 Streptomyces sp. URMC 127 | reverse complement strand
CCGTTCTTCCCCCCCACCGGCTTCACCCCCGAAGGGGCCGTCGCCTCCGCGCTGACCTTGTCCCCGCTCTTCTCCGAGTCCGCGGAATCCGATCCGCCGCCTCTGTTGGCGAAGGCGATGGCCGCGATGAGCAGCACGATGACGCCCACGACCGTGATCAGGTTCCGGCTGGACATGCCCGCGCGGGCGCCCCCGCGGGCGCCGCGGGCGCCCCGGCCGCGGCGGGGGCCGTACGGATCGCCCTCCCCCTCCGGCAGCCGGGTGCGGGTCAGGCCGTGGTCATCGTCGTAGCCGTCCTCGCCGAGACTCATCGCGCGCACGTCCCCTCATACGTCGTCGCCGCCGTGGCTCCCGCATATGACGGTAGCGGCGCGAGGAGATTCCCGGGGGAGGAGGACAAGGGGGTGTGAGGGGGCATCAGGTGGCAGCCTCGGGTGCGGGGTCGCTCGGACGGCCTCAGACGGCCATGCCGTAGACGATGGTGAACAGGGTGCCGAGCGAGCCGATGATGAAGACGCCCGTCAGGCCGGCGACGATCAGGCCCTTGCCCTGCTCCGCGCTGAAGGTGTCGCGCAGGGCCGTGGCGCCGATCCGCTGCTTCGCCGCGCCCCAGATCGCGATGGCGAGGCACAGCAGGATCGCCACCGCCATGATGACCTCGATCAGCACGCGAGCCTCGTTGCCCAGGCTACCGAACGGCCCCCAGTTGGGGGCGATTCCGCCAATAATGGTGTTGATGTCGCCCTTGCCGGCCGCCAAAAACATGTGCAACTCACCGCCCCTTATGGGTTGTTGTCAACGCCCTCACCGCTGGGTAAAGGTCAGGACCTATCTTTGCCGAAGATCGCGCCTCGGCATGTCGACTTGGCGGCATTTCTTGGCGGAACTCGTACGCATGCTCCCCGTAGGCCCCTGACCTGCGACGCAGGGTGATGTCAGTGGGTGCTCCTAAGGTGACTCTGTGTATCACGGGTGTGGACGCCGGGCAATGTCCGGCCGGACGGGGGGTCACGGGGATGTACGGGCGAGCGTCTGTTCGGTCGGTACGCTGTCGGCAGCGCCGTCCGGGTGCCGATCGCGCCCGCGGGCCGTCGGGCCGGTCCGCGCGCCACGGGGGCATCGAGATCAAGGGTGGTACGGGTGCTGGTTGCCGATCGCTACCGGCTGGAGGAGCTCCTCGGCCGCGGTGGCATGGGCGAAGTCTGGCAGGCACAGGACGAGGTGCTGGGCCGTCAGGTGGCCGTGAAGCTGCTGCTGGGAGACGACGGCGACGAATCCGCCGCCTCCCGCTTCCGCCTGGAGGCGCAGACCGCCGCGCGGCTGAATCATCCTCAGGTGGTCGCCGTCTACGACTTCGGGTCCTGGGACGGCCGCTTCTATCTGGTGATGGAGCTGGTCAAGGGCCCGAGCCTGGCCCAGGAGCTGTCCGCCCGCGGCCCGCTCGCCCCGCGCCGCGTGGCCCGGATCGCCGCGCAGGCCGCGGCCGGCCTGGCCGCGGCGCACCGTCAGGGCGTCGTCCACCGGGACGTCAAGCCCGGCAATCTGATGCTCGACGCCGACGACACCCTGAAGATCGGCGACTTCGGCATCGCCCGGTTCGTGGACGAGACCTCCGCCGCCCTGACCCGCGTCGGCCAGATCGTCGGCACGAGCACCTACCTCGCCCCGGAGCGGGCCCTGGGCAAGGTCGCCGGCCCCGCCTCGGACGTCTACGCCCTGGGCTGTGTGCTCTACCAGCTCCTGGCCGGGCAGCCGCCCTTCTGGGCGGACAGCCCCACCGCCCTGCTCTACCTCCACGTGGACACGCCGCCCGTGCCGCCCCGGCAGCACCGGGCCGACCTGCCGCCCGCCTTCGAGGCGTACCTGCTGCGGATGCTCGCGAAGAAGCCGGAGGACCGGCCGACCGCGCAGGAAGCGGCCGACTGGTTCGCGGGCCCCGCCTGGGAGGAGCCGCCGCAGCCCGTCCGGATGCCCATGCCGGCGCCGGTGCCCGCGCCCGCCCCGCCGGTAGGCGCGCCCGCCCGGCCGCCGGTGCCGCCGTCCATGCCGCCCGCCGCGGCCGCTCCCGGGGCTCCGGGGGCTCTTGGGGCTCCCGGTGTGCCGCCGGGTGTCCCCGCGCCTCCTCCGGCCGCGCCGGCGCAGGGGCACCGCAGGGCTGCCGGCGGCAGCAGGAGCACCCGCGGTCCCCGGGGCACGGCCGGGCTCCAGGGCCGGCTGGCAGGCTTTGCCCCCGGCGGCGGGGGCAAAGGCATACGCAGCCCCAAAGTGCTGCTCAGTGCCGTCGCCGGTGCCGTGGCGTTCCTGGTGGCGGCCGTGATCGGGGCGTCCGTCTTCGGCGGTTCCGGCAGCGAGACGGGCTCGCAGCGGCCCGAGGCGCCGCCCACGCAGTCGGCGGACCGTGCGCCGGGCGGAGACCCGGCGCCGCCGAAGGCCGTGCCCGCCGACGCGGGCCCGTCCACCGCGCCGTCCCCCTCGCCCAAGAAGTCCAAGAGCAAGAAGAAGTCCAAGGACAAGGGCGGGGACAGAGACAAGGACGAGGACAAGGACGACGACTGAGGTCGCGCCGGCCGGGCTCCGGCCCGGCTCACGCCCCGGGGACGTCCTCCACGAAGTGGTCGAACTCCCCGGCCCTGACCCCCAGGACGAAGGCCTCCCACTTGGCGGCCGTGGTCACCACCACCGTCTCCGGCTCGGTGTTCGTCCGGATGTGCACGTTGCCGTTCCCGGCGAAGGCGATCTCCAGGTACTCCGTCTCGTCGCCCTCGGTCATCGGGATCCACTCGAGCTCCGGCACGGCCCCGCCCCCTTCTCCTCGTCCTGCCTGCCGCGTCTGTCCTGCCTGTCCTGCCTGTTCCGGCTGCCGCGCGCGTCCTGCCCGCCGGGCCCGCCCACCGTAACGCCTGGCGGCGACGGGGCGGCACTGCACGCCTGTTGACGGATCGATACAAATTGCGGATACGCAGCGGGTCGTTGGGGGAGGATTGCGGGGTGCGGAAGCTCTGGGTGGGCATGACGGTGGGCATCGGGATGTGCCTGTGCTTCATCGGGCTGCTCGTGATCGGCGTCTACACCGCCGCGTCCAACCTGCTCGGGGGCGGCGGGGGCGGCTCCGTGGGCCTCGCCAAGGGCGCAGTGCCCGACCAGTACCAGGCCCTGGTGCAGAAGTGGGGCAATCTCTGCCCCGCCCTCAACCCCGCGATCCTCGCCGCGCAGATCTACTCCGAGAGCGGCTGGAACCCCCGGGCCGTCAGCCCGGCCGACGCCCGCGGGATAGCCCAGTTCATCCCGGGCACGTGGGATGCCCACGCGATCGACGCCAACGGCGACGGCAGGAAGGACATATGGGATCCGCAGGACGCGATCCCCTCCGCCGCCGTCTACGACTGCGAGCTCTCCAAGTACGTCAAGAACGTCCCCGGCGATCTGTCGGACAACATGCTCGCGTCGTACAACGCGGGCTCGTACGCGGTCATCCAGCACGGCGGCATCCCGCCGTACCGCGAGACGCAGGGGTACGTGCGCTCGATCCGCACGCTGGAGAAGAGCTTCGCCCGGCCCGTCGGCAGGGTCGCGCCCTCCCGCCAGGCCGCCGGGGCGATCTACTACGCCCAGGGCAAGCTCGGCACGCCCTACCTGTGGGGCGGCGACGGCACCGCCGAGGACAACGGCCGCTTCGACTGCTCGGGCCTGACCAAGGCCGCGTACGAATCGGTGGGCATCACCCTGCCCCGCGTCGCCAACGACCAGTGGAACGCGGGCCCGCACCCCAAGCGGGACGAGCTGCTCCCGGGCGACCTCGTGTTCTTCGCCACCGACCTGAAGGACCCGCGCTCCATCCACCACGTGGGCATCTACGTGGGCGGCGGACAGATGATCAACGCCCCTTACACCGGGGCCGTGATCCGCTTTGACAAGATCGACATGCCGGACTACATCGGGGCCACCCGCGTCACCCAGGATGGCGCGAAAGCGCTCCCCGCGGGCAGTGCCGCATGAACGCTCCGGAACGAACTGCGACGATGGGTCACCCTTCCATAACGTCCTGGTGATCATTGGGAGAAGAGTGGAACGCCCCGCCGGAGTGGCGCGTTCCATGAGAGTGGGAAAGCAGCGCCACTGAGCGGGGGCTACAGCGACGCACGGACCACGGGGGTCGGCAGCTGGACGTAGCGACAGGCGACAGATAAGGGGCCACGGACCATGGCTGGACTCGCGATGGGCTATCCCATGCCGCAGGCCAGGGGCGGGAACCCCGACACCAGCACGCTCTACGACATCAACGGCCTCGCGAAGGACGCCCCCGGCTGGCTCGACCGCACCATGGAGTTCGTCGGCGAGTACGGGATCGTCCTCGGCCTCGCCGTCCTCATGGTCCTCGCCTGGTGGAGCCTGCGCCGCCGGCCCGACGCCCCGTCAGCGGTCGCCGCGCTGTTCTGGGCGCCGCTCGCCGCCGGTCTCGCGCTGCTCGTCAACGTCCCGATCCGGGGCTTCGTCAAGCGGCCCCGGCCCTTCATGGACCACACCGGCCTGGAAGTCCTGGTCAAGGGCAAGACCGACTACTCCTTCGTCAGCGACCACGCGACGCTCACGATGGCCGTCGGCGTGGCCCTCTTCCTCGCCCACCGCAAGTACGGCCTGATCGGAATCGGCCTCGCCTTCCTGGAAGGCTTCTGCCGCGTCTACATGGGCGTGCACTACCCGACGGACGTGATCGGCGGGCTCGCCCTGGGCACGGCCGTCGCGCTGCTGCTGGCACCGCTCGCCATGATGGCGCTGACCCCGCTCACGCGGGCGCTCGGGAGCACGACGCGGTGGGCGTGGCTCGTCCGGTCGGCCCGGCCTGTTGCGGCCGCGCCGCCGCCGCTCGTGACGGCCGAGGCCACGGAGGGGCGCGAGGCGCCCCGGCCCCGCGAGAACGACCTCGCGGCGTAGGAGAGGCGGAGCCTCTCGCCGCAGCGGTGCGTACGGGCACCGGTGCCCGCGAATTCCGCCGGACCCTCGGCGTCGTGGCCGGCCGCCGCGGCGGCGGGTTCGAGAGGCGGGGCCTCGCCGCAGCGGTGCGTACGGGCACCGGAAGCCTTACGTGTTGCCGGTGCGGGCGCGCGCTACAGCGCCTGCGGGAAGTCGAAGACGCGATCCGGGTCGTACTGCCGCTTGAGCTTGGTCAAGCGGCTCCCCGCGTCGCCGTAGTACGCCTTGCGCCAGTCCTTCAGGCTCGCGTCCGCGTAGTTCTGGTAGGCCGCCCCCGAGGCGTGCCGCCGCATCGCCGCGTGCGTGCCGTCCAGCCACGACGTCTGCGCGCTGCCGGAGCCGCCCGCCGCCCAGTGGGCCAGGTACTGCGCCAGGAACCGCGAGCGGCGGTGGACGAACGCCGTGGCCAGCGGCTGGACGCGGTTGACCGCGCCGCCCAGGGCCGTCAGCTGGACCGAGACGCCCCCGCTGCCACCCCCTCGGGCGAAACGTTCCACCTGGCCGGTGAGGGCCTGCAGGCCCGCCGTGTTCAGCGACCGGTCGTAGAAGTCCGAGCGGGCCCCGTACGTCTCCCGCTCCAGCGTGCCGGAGGCCTCGCGGCCGGGCGTGCTGCCCGGCAGGTGGCACTGCGTCTGCGACTTGTCCGAGCAGCCCGCGTAGGCGCGCACCATGTCGAGGTGGGAGCGGCGGCGCAGCCGTACGCCGTTGGACGTGCCGCCGGCCTTGCTCACCAGCTCGTCCAGGGCGTTCTCCAGGTCGCCGTAGGTGCCGAGGGAGTACGCCGAGACGGAGACGCGGGGCGTGCCGCCCGCCGCGGCCGACAGGTCGCAGGAGGACCAGATCTCGTCGGGCCGGGTGGGCCCCCACTCCTGCCAGGCGCGGATCACGTCGGCGGCCTTCGACCAGGGCCAGGAGACGTAGCCGGTGACGCCGTCGGCCGCCTTGCGGGTGCGGAACCGGAGCTCGGTGACGACGCCGAAGTTGCCGTTGCCCGCGCCGCGCAGGGCCCAGAAGAGGTCGGGGTTGCGGTCGGTGCCGACGTCGAGGACCTTGCCGTCGGCGGTGACGAGGGTCGCGCCGGTGAGGCTGTCGCAGGTCAGGCCGTACGCGCGGGAGGTCACGCCGTGGCCGCCGCCGAGGGCGAGGCCGGAGATGCCGACCGTGGGGCAGGAGCCGGAGGGGATCGTGACGCCCTGCCCGGCCAGCCCGGTCTGGACGTCGATGAGCTTGGCGCCGGCGCCGGTCACCGCGCTGCCGGAGCCGGAAGTGCGGACGGTCCGCAACCGGGAGACGTCGATCACGAGCCGGTCGGTGCCGCTGGACCAACCGGCGTAGCTGTGGCCGCCGTTGCGTATGGATATCCGGGTGCTGTAGCGGCGGGCGAAGGCGAGGCACTCGCGGACGTCCTGGACGTTCGCCACGTAGGCGATGCCGGCGGGGCGGAGGCCGTCGAAGCGCGTGTTGTAGAGCTGCCGGGCGGCGGTGTAGTCGGCGTCGCCGGGGCGCACGAGGCCGCCCGCGAGGCCCTCGGCGAGGGCGGCCCAGTCGGCCTTGCCCGGATCCGGGCGCCGGCCGGAGGGCACGGCGCGGGCCGAGGTGACCATCCGGGTGGGGCGCTCCAGGCCGCTGCTGTCGCCGCACGAGGCGGCCCAGGCGCCGGCGACGGCCAGCCCGCCGCCCGCGGCGAGCAACTGCCGCCTGCCCGGGAGGCCGCGCACGCCGCCCGCCCGCGCGCCCGTGCGGGCACTGGTGCTGATGCCCCGTGAGCCCGTGCCGGCGTCGCCGCTGATGCCCCGTGCGCCCGTGCTCGTCCCGTTTTCGTCAACGGCCATGCCCGCCCCCGTCACCCGATGTGCTGCACGAATTCCCGCTGTGGAGACAGATGACACGGGGGCGGAGGCGGTTCCGGCCGGCGGTGCGCGCCACGGAGCCGGGGGACGGACCGGCGGTGCCGGACCGCGCTGCGGTTCTGCCGGTCAGGCCCTACGCGAGCGGCCGGCCGCCGGGGCCGCCACCGGCCGCGGCCTCGTGTCCCGCGGCGTCGTCGCGGGCCAGGGAGCGGGCGCGGCGGGCCGGGCCGCGCCAGCCGCAGGTGCAGCGGGCCGAGCAGAAGGACCCCTGCTCGCTGGTACTGGTGCGGTGGGCCGCGGACGGTTCCGCGGACGCGGGCTCGGACATGTGACCACGCTACCGGGCCGTGACGGCCGCGCCCACGCCGTCGTTGGCAGTAACGGGTTCCACAGCGGGTCGGTGGCAGGGGGCTGGCAAGGGCATGGTGGCGAGGAGAGCAGCACGCGAGAGACGCGGGACACTCGGCGGACGCGATCGCGGTGCGGGCGCGGCCGCCGCCCGGTCGGTGGCCTGCGCCGTCGCCCTCGGGCTCCTGGTCGCCGGCTGCGCGCTCCCCGGCCGGGCCGCGGGCGAGGCCCCCGAGCTCCGCGACAGCATGAAGAGACTGAGCGGCCAGGCCCGGCCCGCGGGCGAGGAGGCCGACCCCGGGCGGGCGCGGGCCGCGGTGCGCGGGGCCGCGCGGACGCTGGCCCGGGCCGGCCGGGCGCGGGTGCGGACGTCCATGGAGACGCTCAGCGGCGGCACCCGGCTGACCATCCACGGCGCGGGCGGCTACGACTTCGCGCGGCCCGCCGGCCGGCTGACGGTGCTCGTGCCGGAGGATGCGGCCGGGGCCGCCGAGCACCGGCCGATCACGGAGGTCTTCGCGCCGGGCGCGCTCTTCATGAAAAACAGGGGCGCGGGCGTGCCGCCCGACAAGTGGGTGCAGCTCGCGACGGCCCGGCTCGCCGACGGCAACCTCCTCACGAACGGCGCCACCGACCCGCTCGCTGCGGCCGAGCTGCTCGGCGGCGCCCGCGAGGTGACGTACATGCAGGAGGAGCGGGTCGGCGGGGTGCGCGTGAAGCACTACTGGGGCACGATCGACCTCGGCCGGGCGGTGCACGCCGCGCCCGCGCGGGACCGCGGACCGCTCGCCACGGCGGCCAAAGGTTTCTCCGGTGGAACGGTGGCTTTCGACGCCTATCTGGACGAGCAGGGCAGACCGCGCAGACTGCGGCACCGCTTCAGCGTGGCGAGCACGGGGCCGTCCGCCCCGCGGGCCCCGATGACGGTGACCTCGACCGTCGAGCTGTACGACTTCGGCGCCGACGTGGACGTGGAGCTACCCGACGCCGCCGATATCTATGCGGGGAAGGTCGGTTCGCCGCGGAATTGACGCGGCAGGGCGTAGTTGGCCATGGAAATGGTCCTTCTGTGCCATGCGCGCCATGTGTACCGATCACTAGGCTGGTTAACCGAGGAACGCAAGACCGGCCGGGCAGGACGGCCGCGCAAGATCGGCCGTAAGGCCGGTAAGACCGGTTGTAAGGCCTGCAAGACCGGCCGTAAGACCGGCAAGGCCGGCACGGTCCGGCAGGACTGACCGGAAAGTCCGGCGGGACCAGGAAAGAAGATCAGCGGGAAGACCCGAGGCGAAAGACCCGAGGAGGTGAATCACGTGGTTTCGCGACGCGGTTCGTCCGGCGGGCCGGATCCCGTGGCCCTCATCGAGATCGATCTCTACGGTGATTTGATGATCGCCGCGTCCAGTGCGGACGAGGACCGGCTGAGCGCCGATCGCATCGACGAGGTTCTGCGCGTCGTCCCTGCGGGGCGCAAGGGCGAGGACTGAACGTTCCGGTTGGTCCGGCGCAGCCGGGCCGGCTGTCGTGCGGTTGCCCGCCACGGCGGCGGAAGGAAAACCGGCGCAGCCGGAAATCTGCGGCCGGAGGACCTTCTGCCGCCGTGGCGGGAAACCGCCGCCGAACGCCTACGTCCGCAGCAGGCGCGCGATCGCCGCGCTCGCCTCCGCCACCTTCGCGTCGATCTCGTCCCCGCCCTTGACCGCCGCCTGGGCGACGCAGTGCCTCAGGTGCTCCTGCAGCAGCTGCAGGGCGAAGGACTGCAGGGCCTTCGTGCTCGCCGACACCTGCGTGAGTATGTCGATGCAGTAGACATCCTCTTCGACCATGCGCTGGAGGCCGCGGATCTGGCCCTCGATCCGGCGCAGGCGCTTGAGGTGCTGGTCCTTCTGCTTGCTGTAGCCGTGCGGACCGGAGGGCTGAGCGGCTTCGAGGCCGGCCCCGGCGGGTGCCTCGGCATGGCAGAACGCGGCCGCGCCGGCCACCGACGGCGTGTCGTCGCCGCTGGTCAGGGGGGCTTCCGTGGTCGTCATGGCGTCCGTCCTCCTGCTGTCCGGCGGGCTGTCCGGCGGGCGTGTGGTGCGCTCAGGTGGTGCGTACCCCGCTCGCATACCCCCTGAGGGTATATGGTACAGAATTTTGCCCGCGGCGGCGGTACCTGGCTTCATGAGCACTGTGCCCGATGGGCGACACTGAGGGAATGCCAGTTAGCTGTGGCTGGATGATGCGCCTAGCATCAACGAGACCGAATCCGTTGCACCCCGAGGATCCCACGTGCGCTTTCGTCTGACCCCCAGGGAGACGAGCTTCTACGACATGTTCGCCGCCTCCGCGGACAACATCGTCACGGGCTCCAAGCTCCTGATGGAACTGCTCGGAGCGGATGCGTCCGCCCGGGCCGAGATCGCCGAACGGATGCGCGCAGCGGAGCACGCGGGGGACGATGCCACGCACGCGATCTTCCATCAGCTGAACTCGTCCTTCATCACGCCGTTCGACCGCGAGGACATCTACGCCCTCGCCGGCTCGCTCGACGACATCATGGACTTCATGGAAGAGGCCGTCGACCTGGTCGTCCTGTACCAGATCGAGGAGCTTCCGAAGGGCGTCGAGCAGCAGATCGAGGTCCTCGCGCGGGCCGCCGAGCTGACCGCCGAGGCCATGCCGAACCTGCGCACCATGACGAATCTCACGGAGTACTGGATCGAGGTGAACCGTCTGGAGAACCAGGCGGACCAGATCCACCGCAAGCTCCTGGCCCACCTCTTCAACGGCAAGTACGACGCCATCGAGGTGCTGAAGCTGAAGCAGATCGTGGACGTGCTGGAGGAGGCGGCCGACGCGTTCGAGCACGTCGCCAACACCGTCGAGACCATCGCGGTCAAGGAGTCCTGACCCCCGGTGGACACCTTTGCTCTCGTCGTGACCATCGGGGTCGCGCTCGGCTTCACCTATACCAACGGCTTTCACGACTCCGCGAACGCCATCGCGACCTCGGTGTCCACGCGGGCGCTGACCCCCCGGGCGGCCCTGGCGATGGCGGCCGTGATGAACCTCGCCGGTGCCTTCCTGGGCAGCGGCGTGGCCAAGACGGTCAGTGAAGGCCTGATCGAGACGCCGACGGGCGACAAGGGGATGGGCATCCTCTTCGCGGCCCTGATCGGCGCCATCGCCTGGAACCTGATCACCTGGTACTTCGGCCTGCCGTCGTCCTCCTCGCACGCCCTCTTCGGCGGCATGGTGGGCGCGGCGCTGGCCGGCGGCACCGCCGTCATCTGGTCGGGCGTGGTCGAGAAGATCGTCATCCCGATGTTCCTCTCGCCGTTCGTCGGCCTGATCCTCGGCTATCTGGTGATGGTCGCGATCATGTGGATGTTCCGCCGCGCCAACCCGCACAAGGCCAAGCGCGGCTTCCGCATCGCCCAGACGGTCTCGGCCGCCGGCATGGCGCTCGGCCACGGTCTGCAGGACGCCCAGAAGACCATGGGCATCGTGATGATGGCCCTGGTCATCGGCGATGTGCAGGCCAAGGGCGACGCCATCCCGGTCTGGGTCAAGCTCTCCTGCGCGATCATGCTCTCGCTGGGCACCTACGCGGGCGGCTGGCGCATCATGCGCACGCTCGGCCGGAAGATCATCGAGCTGGACCCGCCGCAGGGCTTCGCGGCGGAGACCACGGGTGCGTCGGTCATGTTCACGACGGCGTTCATGTTCCACGCGCCGATCTCCACGACGCATGTGATCACTTCGGCGATCATGGGTGTGGGTGCGACCAAGCGGGTGAACGCGGTGCGCTGGGGCGTTGCGAAGAACATCATTCTGGGGTGGTTCATCACCATGCCGGCTGCGGCGGCGGTTGCCGCCCTCGCTTACTGGATCGTGAACCTCGCGTTCGGATAGTCCGCGCCTCCTTACGTAGTCCGAGCCTCCTTACGCGGACGGGCCCGCCCCCCTGGTACGAACAGGGGGGCGGGCCCTTCGCCTTGCGGCGGCACCGCCATGCAGCGCCGTAAGGCGGTCTGGGGGGCGGGCGGGTTTCGGGTGCGGGCTCGTTGTGGCTGGTGGCGCCCGCGCGGCGGAGCCGCAGATTGACGCTGTCCCGCGCCCCTTCGGGGCGCGTCCTGGAGCGGCCCACGGCCTCCCGTGGTTCCTTAGCCGAACCGGCCCGAGATGTAGTCCTCCGTGGCCTGGACCGACGGGTTCGAGAAGATCCTCGCCGTCTCGTCGATCTCGACGAGACGGCCCGGCTGGCCGACGCCCGCCAGGTTGAAGAACGCCGTGCGGTCGGAGACGCGCGCCGCCTGCTGCATGTTGTGCGTCACGATCACGATCGTGAAGCGCTCCTTCAGCTCCCCGATCAGGTCCTCGATCGCGAGCGTCGAGATCGGGTCGAGCGCCGAGCAGGGCTCGTCCATCAGCAGGACCTGCGGCTCCACCGCGATCGCCCGCGCTATGCACAGCCGCTGCTGCTGGCCGCCGGAGAGGCCCGCTCCCGGCTTGTTCAGCCGGTCCTTGACCTCCTTCCAGAGGTTCGCGCCCTTGAGGGACTTCTCCACCACCGCGTCCAGCTCGGACTTGCGGATGCGGCCCCCGTTGAGGCGGATGCCCGCGGCCACGTTCTCGTAGATGGACATGGTGGGGAACGGGTTCGGCCGCTGGAAGACCATGCCGACCGTGCGGCGCACGGAGACCGGGTCGACGCCGGCGCCGTAGAGGTTCTCGTCGTCCAGCATCACCTTGCCCTCGACGCGGCCGCCGGGGGTGACCTCGTGCATGCGGTTCAGGGTGCGCAGGAAGGTGGACTTGCCGCAGCCGGACGGGCCGATGAAGGCGGTCACGGAACGGGGCTCGACGGTCATCGAGATGTCGTCGATGGCCTTGTGGGTGCCGTAGAAGGCGGAGAGGCCGCTGACGTCGATTCGCTTGGCCATGGGGATCACTACTTCTTTCGGGGACGAACCGCGTTCAGCGGCTGGCCGCGCGGCGGAGCCGCAAATTAACGCTTGGGGGCCTTCCAGCGGGCGATGCCGCGGGCCACCAGGTTGAGGATCATGACGAACGCGATCAGGACGAGCGCCGCCGCCCAGGCGCGGGCGTAGCTGGCGTCGTTGCCGGCCGCCCACTGTTCGTAGATGTAGTACGGCAGCGAGGACTGGGCGCCGTCGAACGGGTTGTTGTTGATCACCTGGGAGCCGAAGACCAGCAGGACGATCGGGGCGGACTCGCCGGCGATGCGGGCGACGGCCAGGGTGACGCCGGTGGCGATGCCGCCGATGGCGGTGGGCAGGACGACCTTGAGGATCGTGCGCCACTTCGGCACGCCCAGGGCGAGCGAGGCCTCGCGCAGCTCGTTGGGGACGAGCTTGAGCATCTCCTCGGTCGAGCGGACGACGACCGGCATCATCAGGATCGCCAGGGCCATCGAGCCGGCGAAGCCCGAGTAGCCGAAGTCGAGCATGAGGATCCAGAAGCTCAGGACGAACAGGCCCGCGACGATCGACGGGATGCCCGTCATGACGTCCACGAAGAACGTCACGGCCTTCGCCAGCCGGCCCCGCCCGTACTCGACCAGGTAGATCGCCGTCAGCAGGCCCACGGGGGCCGCGATGGCGGTGGCGATGCCGACCTGCTCCAGGGTGCCGATGATCGCGTGGTAGACGCCGCCGCCGGGCTGGATGGTGAGCACGCCGGCCATGGAGTGGCTGAGGAAGTTCCCGTCGAGGACCTTCACGCCGCGGGCGACGGTCTCCTGGATCAGCGAGACCAGCGGCACGACGGCCAGCAGGAAGCAGACCCAGACGAGGCTGGTGGCCAGCCGGTCCGTGGCCTGGCGGCGGCCCTCGACGCGGGCCGCGAGGGCGTACATCACGGTCACGAAGAGGCCGGCGGCGATCAGGCCCCACTGGATGCGGCTGCCGAGCCCGGCGCCCAGGCCGATCCCGCAGCCCGCGGCGACGGCTCCGGCGGCGACGGCGGCCGGGGCCCAGCGCGGCAGGCGCGGCTGGCGCAGGGAGACGCGCCGCGGCTGCGGGGTGCTGTCGGCGACCAGCGGCTGGTCGATGGTCACGTCGCTCATTCCGAGTACTCCTTGCGACGCGCGATGATCAGCCGGGCCGCGCCGTTGACCAGCAGGGTCAGGACGAAGAGGACGAGGCCGGAGGCGATCAGGGCGTCCTTGCCGATCTCACCGGACTCCTTGAAGCTGCTGGCGATGTTCTGGGCGAACGTGCCGCCGCCCGGGTCCAGCAGGCTGGTGCCGATGGCGAAGCTGGGGGAGAGGACGGTGGCGACGGCCATCGTCTCGCCGAGGGCGCGGCCGAGGCCGAGCATGGAGGCGCTGATGACACCGGAGCGGCCGAAGGGGAGGACGGCCATCCGGATGACTTCCCAGCGGGTGGCGCCGAGTGCGAGCGCTGCCTCCTCGTGCATCTTCGGGGCCTGCAGGAAGACCTCGCGGCTGACGCTGGTGACGATCGGCAGGATCATGATCGCCAGCAGGATGCCGATGGTGAAGAGGGAGCGGGCCGCGCCGTCGTGGTACGCGAGGACGCCGGTCCAGCCGAGGTAGTCGTCCATCCAGCTGTAGAGGCCGCCGAGGTGCGGCACCAGGAAGAGGGCGCCCCACAGGCCGTAGACGATGGACGGCACGGCGGCGAGCAGGTCGATCACGTACGCCAGCGGGGCGGCGACCCGGCGCGGGGCGTAGTGCGAGATGAAGAGCGCGACGCCGATGGCCACGGGCACGGCGATGACCATCGCGATCAGCGAGCTGACGATCGTGCCGAAGGCCAGGACGGCGATGCCGAAGACCGGCGGCGTGGCGTTGGCGCTCCACTCGAAGGTGGTGAAGAAGTTGCCTTCGTTGTGGGAGAGGGCGTTGGCGGCCCGGACGCTGAGGAAGACCGCGATCGCGGCCATGATCACCAGAAGCAGGAGGCCGGAGCCGCGGGAGAGGGCGAGGAAGATCCGGTCGCCCGGGCGGGCGGCGCCCTTCGCGCCCGTCACCGGGGCTGGCGCCGGTGGGCTGCTGTCGGCGGTGGAGCTGGTTATGTCCATGGGGATTTCTCCGGTCTGCGGGGCCGCTTCCCGGCGGGGTGCGGCTCCTCGTGCGGGGCCGCCTTCCGGCGGGGGTGCGGCTCCTTGTGCGGGGCCGCCTTCTCCCGGCGGGGGTACGGCTCCTTGTGCGGCGGTGCACCGGATGGTGGGTGACGGGGCTCCGGCGGCGGAGCCCCGTCCCGGCCTCGCGGGCCGGGGGCGGCCCTGGCGGGCCCTGGTCGTGTGGTCGGTTCTGCGGGGCGGTGCCTGATCCGAGGGCCGGCGGGGAGCGCGGGCCGGCCTTGCGGAGCCGGTCGTGGCCTTGGCGGCCTTGCGGGGTGGCGGTCGTGCGCCGGGGTGGTCCCGGCACCGCCGGGCGGCGGCTCCGGGGCCCGGCGCCGTCGCAGCGGATCCTTCCTGCCGCGGCGAGTCCGCCGCGGTGGGGCCGGGCCTCGGAGCCCGGCCGCCCGGGTGGTCCGGGCTCCGTTTGCGGGGCCCGGACCGGCCGGGGTCAGGAGAGGCTCGCCACCGTCTCGCGGACCTTCGTGGCGATCTCGGCGGGCAGCGGGGCGTAGCCGAGGTCCTTCAGGACCGCCTGGCCGTCCTGGCCGGCGATGTAGCTCAGGAAGGACTTGACCGCCGGGAGCGTCTCGGCCTTGTTGCCCTGGTCACCGACGATCTCGTACGTGACGAGGGTGATCGGGTAGGCGCCCTCGGCCTTGGTGGTGTAGTTCAGCTTGAGGGCCAGGTCCTTGCCGGTGCCCGCGATCTTCGCCTCGGCGATGGCCTTCGAGGCGTTCTCGGAGGTGGCCTCGACCGGGGCGGAAGCGCCGGTGTTGAGCTTCACCGTCTTGATCGAGCTGGCCGTGGCGTAGGAGAGCTCGAAGTAGGAGATGGCGCCCTGGGTCTGCTTGACCTGGGAGGAGACGCCGGCGGAGCCGTCCGCGGACTGGCCGCCCTTGGCCTTCCAGGCCTTCGCGGGCTCGTACGGCCAGGACTTGTCGGCCGCGGCCTTGAGGTACTTGGTGAAGTTGTCCGTGGTGCCCGACTCGTCGGAGCGGTGGAACGCCTGGACCTTGAGGTCGGGAAGCTTGGCGTCCTTGTTGAGCTTGGCGATCGCCTCGTCGTTCCACTTCTCGATCTTGCCGTCGAAGATCTTGGCGAGGGTGTCGGCGTCGAGGACGAGGTTGTCCACGCCCGGGACGTTGTAGCCGATCGCGATCGGGCCGCCGACCATGGGCAGGTTGATGCCCTGGCCGCCCTTGACGACCTCCTTGGACTTGGTGACCTCCTCCGGCTTGAGCGCCGAGTCGGAGCCCGCGAAGGCCGTCTTGCCCTGGAGGAACTCCTGGATGCCCGCGCCCGAGCCGGTGGGCTTGTAGTTGATCTGGATGTCCTTGCAGGCCGCCATGAAGTTCTTGACCCACAGGTCCATGGCGTTCTTCTGCGCGGACGAGCCCGAGGCCAGCAGCTGGCCCTTGCCCTCGCACTTGATGTTGCCCGCGGCCTTGGTGGAACCGCCGCCGGTGGAACCGCCACCGCTGTTGTCGTCGGAGCCGCACGCCGTGAGGACCAGGGCGCCGGAGACGGCGATGGCGCCGAGAGCGACGGCGCGGAGCCGGTTCTTGCGCTGAAGCTTCACTTTCGGGTGTTCCTTCCGGGAGCCGCCGCTGGGGCGGCGTGCGAGAGGTATCCGGCGCGGACGCTTCTGCCCGCACCCTCCACTGGCGAAATTAGGCAGATCAGGTGAAGCGGTCGATGGGGCAGAGTGAACGGAGGGTGAACCTCATCCATCAGGGTGGTGACCCTCGAAAAGATCTTGAAACCGGGGGCCGGGGCGCCGTGCGGCCGGTCCCGTGCGGTCCGTGCGGCGATTGCAGGCCGGACCTCCCGAGTGTGACGCAGATCTCTGTCGGTTTGCGGGGTGCCATGGCAGCATCCCTTCCTCGCGTGACGGTATGTCAGACGTGGGGGCGTTGACCGCGGAGGTGGTCTGTGGGGCGGAACGGCTGGAATGCGGACGCCGGAAACACTGGGAGCATGGCGGGCGGCAGGGGCGAGGGCTGCGGAGGCAGACGCGTGATCTCGGTGACCGCATTGATATGCGTCCTGGCGGTGGCCGGGGTGGTGGTGGGCCTGCCCGGCACGGCCTATGCGGAACCGAAGCCGCCGCGCACGCTGGAGGAGGTCCACGACGAGGTCGAGGGCCTCTACCGGCAGGCCGAGGCCGCCACGGACGCCTACAACGCCGCGAACGAGGCCCAGCGCCGTCAGGAGAAGTCGATCGCCGAGATCGCGAAGTCCGCGGCCGAGGCGCAGGAGCGGATGAACCGCCTCAAGAACCAGGCCGGCTCCCTGGCCCGCGCCCAGTACCGCGACGGCAGCCTGCCGCCCCAGGTCCGGCTCCTCCTCTCCGGCTCTCCGGAGAGCTTCTTCGACGGCGCGGCCCTCACCCACAAGGGGCAGGCCGCCACCCGCGGCCTGATCACCCAGGTGGCGGCCGCCCAGAAGGCCCTCGACGGCTACGCCAAGGCCGCCGGCGAGCGCTGGAAGACCCTCGACGGCGAGCGCCGCAAGAAGGAGGGCGCGAAGAAGCAGATCGAGGCGAAGCTCGCGGCCGCCAAGGAGCTGGAGTCGAAGCTGGAGGCGAAGGAGAAGGAGCGGCTGCGGCTGCTGGAGGAGGAGCGGGCCCGGCAGGCCCAGCAGAAGTGGCTCGCCTCCGACGCGGTCAAGGGCGCCGGCCTCAAGGGCTCGGGCGCGGCCACCGCCGAGGGGAAGCGGGCGGTCGGCTTCGCCACCGCCCAGATCGGCAAGAACTACGTGTGGGGCGCCGAGGGGCCCGACACGTACGACTGCTCCGGGCTCACCCTCAAGGCCTGGGCGGCGGCCGGGCGGTCGATCCCGCGCACCTCGCAGGACCAGTGGCGCCTGCTGCCCAAGGTGGACCTCAAGGACATGCGGCCGGGCGACCTGATCATCTACTTCCGTGACGCGAGCCACGTCGGGATGTACGTGGGCGACGGCGCGATCGTGCACGCCCCGCGGCCGGGCCGCCAGGTGACGATCGCGGGAGCGGGGTCGATGCCGGTGCTGGGGGTCGTACGGCCGGGGTGATCGCGGCGTCGGCGAGGGGTGCCGCCGGGCCGCTGCCCCGGCGCCCCGGCAGCCGTGACGACCCCCGGCGCGTGTGACGAGGCTCGCACACAGGGACCCCCGTCGGGGTGATGTTTGTCATTAGCGCGTTCCTCCCCTCCCGCACCAAATGCCGCTCCGGCTAGGGCATATGACAGCGGCGAGTGGCTCCGCTCCATTCCGTTCGAGCATGCCCTGCCGCTAGGGTCGGCGTTCGGCACCCCGCCGGTCGCGGGGGCCGTGCCTCAGGGGGCGGAGGCACCCCCAGCGGTCGCTGGGGGAGGAAGGAAACCGAAGACATGTCCGTACCCGTGCCGAGGTCCGCGGAGCCGGTGACCGCGCCGCCCGACACCGGGCTGACCCTCCTGGTGATCGAGAACGATCCCGCCGGGCCCCTCTCGATGCCGGACGTCACCGAGATGTCCGGCGCCGTGGGGAGCCCGGTCCGGATCCGCACCGCCCGTAACCTCACCGAGGCCGAGCGTCTCCTCACCGACGACGTCCACTGCATCCTCCTCGACCTGGCCGACGCCGGAGCGGCCGCCGGCCGGACCGGAAGCCGGCCCGACGAGCTGGACACCCTGCGCCAGGTGCTGCGCCTCGCTCCGCACCACGCCGTCCTCGCCCTCACCGCCGAGGAGGACGCCGAGCGAGCGGCCGAAGCCGTGCGCGTCGGCGCCCAGGACTACCTCTCGCGCGACGAGCTCGACGGCCGCGTCCTCAGCCGGGCCATCCGCTACGCCGTCGAGCGCAAGCGCGCCGACCTCACCCAGCGGCAGCTCACCGAGTCCCGGCTGCGCGCCCAGGAGAACGCCCGCCTGGAGCGCGGCCTGCTGCCCACCCCGCTGCTCGCCGGCTCCGGCCTGCGCTTCGCCGCCCGCTACCGGCCCGGCCGCAGCCGCGCCCTGCTCGGCGGCGACTTCTACGACATGGTCCGCACGCCCGACGGCACCGTGCACGCCATGATCGGCGACGTCAGCGGCCACGGCCCCGACGAGGCCGCCCTCGGCGTCGAACTCCGCATCGCCTGGCGGGCGCTGACCTTCGCCGGGCTCTGCGGCGACGAACTGCTCGCCACCCTCCAGCAGGTCCTGGAGCACGAGCGCGCCGACGACGAGACCTTCGCGACGCTCTGCGCCGTCGACATATCGGCCGACGGGCGCCGGGCGGGCCTCAGCCTCGCCGGCCACCCCGCCCCGCTGCTCGTCCGTCCCGGCAGGGCGCCGCGGCTGCTGCCCCAGGAGGACGGCGGCCCCGCGCTCGGCCTGCTCCGGCGCGCCCGCTGGCCGCGCCGCCAGGTCGAACTGGGCGGCCTGTGGAGCCTGCTCATGTACACGGACGGGCTGATCGAGGGCCGGATCGGCGCCGGCGCGCGGCGCCTGGGGCAGGAGGGCATGGTCGAGCTGATCAGCCGCCGGCTCGCCGAGGGGCTGCGCGGTGAGGAGCTCCTGGACGCCACGGTCGCCGAGGTGCAGGCCCTCAACGGCGGGGAGCTCACGGACGACCTCGCGGTGCTGCTGCTCGATCGCGGCGGCCGGGCTCCTGCGGAGGGCGACCGCCCGCTCTGGCCGGCGGGCCGGGCGGCCGTGCGGTCGGTACGGACCTGAGGCGCGGGGGCCTGCGCGTCGGCGGTTGCCTTACGCCCCGGGCCCGTCAGCGGCCGCCGTTGTACGGGCCGTAGGGCCCGTCGGAGCTGGATCCGCGGCCCCGGCGGCGCGGGCCGCGGCCGCCCGAGACCTGCTTGAGCGCGGGCCGGACGTCCACCACGTACACGATCGTGGCGACGAGGGCGAGGAACGGCAGGAAGCTCATGATCCCCATGAACAGGTTCACGGCGACGGCGACGCCGAGGATGATCAGCCAGAAGGCCTTGGACTGCTTGTCCGCGGCGCGGTAGGCGTCCTCGCGGTGAACAGCGGCGTTGACGAACGCGAAGAGGCTGAAGCAGAGCAGGCCGATGGAAATCCAGTACATGACCTGCCCGAAGGCTTGCACCAGCACGTAGCCCACCTCGCCTGTCCCGGCCTCTTCGGGCCGCGTCCTCGGATTCCGTCAGGACCCTGACCGCCACCGTACCCGGAGAACGGCCCGGGCACGCCATATGTGCCCGGGCCGTCCCCGCGGGGCTCTGAGCTGCGCTTACTCGCCGGTCTTGGCGTCGGCCTTCTTCGCGGAGGCCGTCTTCTTGGCGGCGGGCTTGCGGGCTGCGCCGGTCTTGGCGTCGTCGGAGGCGGGGGCCTCGGAGCCCGCGGCGGTCTTGTCCTCCGTCGCCTTGTCCTCGGCGGTCGCCTTCTCCTCGGTGGCCGCCTTGTCCTCGGCCGGCTTGCCGCTCGCCGGCTCCGGCTCGATGGCCACGGCGATGTCCTGGAACTCGTCGGCGGCCTCGCCGCGCCACTGCTTCACGGCCACCCGGCCGCGCTCGGTCAGCTTCTCGAACTGCTCGCCGGCCAGCGCCGCGTAGCCGACGGCCTGGCTGACGCCCTTCAGGGCGAGGTCCTGCGCGGTCTGGCCCAGGTTCTTCACATCGCTGTCGAGCGAGCCGACGACCTCGTTGAACTTCGCGGTCAGAGTGGCCTGCGCCTCCTTGGCCTGCTGCTTCGCCCGCTCGCCCACGGCCTTGGGGTCGGTCTTCTTCAGCTTCTCGAAGCGCTCGGGAGCCTCGGTGATGAGCACCCCGATCTTCTCCGCGGCGATGTCCGCGGCACCGGCCGCGGCGTAGGCCGTGTCGGTGGCGGCGTTGCGGATGTCCTGCGTGGTGATGGCCATGGCGTTGGATCTCCCGGATCAGCTGGAAGGTTTGCTGGCGTCGTCCGTCGAGAGCCCGTTCTCCTTGCGGAAGGACTCGTAGATCTGCAGCAGCACCTGCTTCTGCTGCTCGTTGATCGAGGGGTCGGCGAGGATCACACTGCGGACCTCCGCCTCGTCCCGGTCCCGCTCGTCGAGGATTCCGGCCTGCACGTACAAGGTCTCGGCGGAGATCCGCAGCGCCTTCGCGAGCTGCTGCAGGATCTCGGCGCTCGGCTTCCGCAGGCCGCGCTCGATCTGGCTGAGATACGGGTTGGACACTCCTGCGGCATCGGCGAGCTGCCGCAGGGTGAGCTGCGCGTTGCGCCGCTGCTCGCGGAGATACTCGCCGAGATTGCCGACGTTGAGTGATGCCATGCCCTCGATGCTGCCGCACGTTGCTAACTTTTGCAAGCACCTGCTTGCAAAAGTGTGTGGCGAGGGTGTGGTGGGCCCGCCGGGGAGCGCGATCTGTCCTGTCGCGCTGAAGGTGAGCCAGTCTCGATCGATCTGATCCATCTGGCTGCGCGTCTCAGTCAATCTCGGCCAAGTGTCGATCTGTCTCGCTCTTCCTGACTCACCGGTCCTCTTCTTTCCCTACCGTCGTTCCGCCAGGTCAGCGCCGACTAGAGGTGGCTGGTGGACGCGGAGGATGTGTGCTTGGAGTACGTCGATGGCCGGGGCGAGTTGCGCCGGGGGCCGCTTGAGGTGATGTGGCCGGTGCCGTTCGAGTCGGCGGGACCGGTCCGTAGGTTCCCCTCGTTCAGAGGGCAGCGGAATTTCACCGGCTGGTACTGGGCGGCGACAGGTGCCGTGCACGTGGGGTACGAGTCGTGGCTTGAGCGGGACCACCTGATGCGGCTGGACTTCGATCCGCAGGTGACGGCGATGGTGTCCCAGCCGTTCCGGCTGTCGTGGCGGGTGGAGGGCCGCAGGCGTCGGGTGGAGCACACGCCGGACTACTTCGTACGCCGCCGGGACGGCACTGCCGTGGTGATCGACGTGCGCCCTGATGAGCGGGTGGAGCCGCAGGACGCGGTGAAGTTCGCGGTGACGCGGGAGGCCTGCGGCCGTGTCGGCTGGAACTACCAGCGGGTCGGCGTGATGGATCCGGTGCTGGTGGCGAACGTGCGTTGGCTGGCCGGTTACCGGCACCCGCGGGTGATGCGGGACCCGGTGGCGGTGGCATTGCGGACGGTCTTCCAGCGGGGCCAGGGCTTGCTGGAGGGGGTGCGGGTGGTCGGGGATCCGATCGCCGTGCTGCCGGTGCTGTTCCACCTTCTGTGGCGCCGGGACCTGACCGCTGATCTGGAGTCCGCGCTGTTGTCGGCGGCCACTTTGGTGGGCCCCGGGCCGGTGCTGAGTTCGGGGGAGGTGGACAGGGATGTCTTCGCGTCCTCACGTGCTGTCGGTGGGTGACCGGGTGCGCTTCGACGGGCGCGAGCACACCGTTGCCGCGCTGTCCGGCACGACGGTGCGGCTGGTCGACGACGCGCAGGCGGCGAGCGTGGTCCTGCTCGGGCATCTGCTGGCCGCTGACGGCTTCGCCGTGGTCGGGACGGGGTCGGCGCGTCCGCCGCTGCCGGAGTCAGGGGTGCTGGAGGGGCTGCCCGAGGAGGTGGCAGAGCGGGCCCGGTGGTGGCAGCGGCACCTGACCGAGCTGCTGACCGGCCGCCAGGGCGGGGACTCGCACGCCCCGGTTCGCGCCGAGTACGACCCGGCGGTGCGCTCGTTGCGGCAGCGGGAGCTGGCCAAGCTGGCCGAACTGCACGCGGCGGGCGAGACGCTGGCGTTGAGCACGTTGCGCCGGATGCGGGGACGGTTCGAGCGGGAGGGGGTGGTCGGGCTGGTGGACGGGCGGCTGCGCAAGCCCTCGACCGGGACGGGCCGCGCCGATCCGCGGGTGGTGGCCGCGATCGAGAAGGTGGTGGCCGCCCAGAGTGAGCGGTCCACCGTCTCCGGGCAGGTGCTGCGGCGCCGGGTGGAGCGGGAGCTGGCCGCAGAGCACGGCAGGGGGACGGTTGCGATGCCCTCACGGGCAACGTTCTACCGGCTGCTGGAGGCGGTCTCCTGCGGGCGGCACACGCTGGGCTCGGCCCGCACCCGCAGGTCGCTGGCCAAGCAGCCGCAGCGGATGTTCGGGCAGCTGACCGCGGCCCGGCCCGGCGAGGTGATGGAGATCGACTCGACCCCGCTGGACGTGCTGGCCGTCCACGACGACGGGACGGTAGACACCTGCGAGCTGACCGGGCTGGTCGACCTGGCCACCCGGACGCTGGCGGCGGTGGTGCTGCGGCCGACGACCAAGGCGGTGGACGCCGCGCTGCTGCTGGCGCGGGCCATGACGCCGGAGCCGGTTCGCCCCGGCTGGGCCGAGGCCTTGGGCATGTCGCGCTCGGTGCTGCCACACGCCTCGCTGCTGCCGCTGGACGAGCGGCTGGCCAAGGCCGCGGCGGTGCCGGTGATCGTGCCGGAGACGGTCGTCAGCGACCACGGCAAGGCCTACATCTCCGACACCTTCCGGGATGCCTGCCGGTCGCTGGGCATCTCCTTCCAGCCCGCGCATCCGGACACCCCGACCGACAAGCCGCACGTCGAGCGGACTTTGCAGTCGGTGGCGACGATGTTCGCCCAGCACGTGGCCGGCTACAAGGGCCGCAACGCTGAGATGCGGGGCAAGGACCCCGCGGCCGAGGCGGTCTGGTCGGTCCACCAGCTTCAGGAGATGTTGCAGGAGTGGGTGGTGGCCGTCTGGCAGCATCGCCCGCACGAGGGCCTGCGGGATCCGCTCGTGGCCGGTCGGGCCCTGAGTCCGAACGAGAAGTACGCCGCGCTGGTGTCGGCCGCCGGATACGTGCCGGTCGCGCTCAGCCCAGCCGAGTACATCCAGCTCATGCCCCGCAAGTGGCGGGCGATCGCCCCCAGCGGCGTGAAGATCAACAACCGCACGTACGACGCTCCGGAGCTGAGCCCCTACCGGCGCCAGCCCTCGGGGTCCGGGCCGGACGGCCGGCTCTGGGAGGTCCGCTACGACCCCTACGACATCTCCTGCGTCTGGGTCCGCAACCACCGCGGCACTGGGTGGATCACCGCGACGTGGCGCCATCTGCGCACCGCACCCGTCCCGATGGGCGAGCTCGTATGGGACCGGACCCGCCAGGTGCTCAGCGAGCGTGAAGAGCGCAAGCCGACCGAGGAAGCGGTCGCCCAGGCGGCGGCCGAGCTGCTGGACAAAGCGGCAGACGGGCCCGAAGGGCAGCCGGCCCCACGCCGCAAGGGCCAGTCCGCCCACCGCCGGGACCGGAAGGTTGCAGCCCGGACCCGGGCCACCAAAGACCCCGCCTGGCCCCGGCCGGTGCCCCCCGCAGCCGAACCGACGACCGAACCAGCCCAGGACAACGAGGAGTTGGCGAACGAGGAGCTGGCGAAGGTGGTGCCGCTGGGCATCTTCGACGCCCGCGAGGAGGCGAAGCGATGGTGGTGAACACCTCCCGCGCGGAGGACCCGGCCCCGGAGGGCGAGGAACGCACTGAGCCGACTACCACGCTGGCCGGGTGGCGGCGGTTCGTGGAGAAGGATCCGGCCACCTTCACCCTTGCCTCCCCGGACCGCTGGGAGGCCATGACCGACGACGAGCGCTCGGACTACAACGAGGCCCGCACGGACTACCACTCCGAACTCCAGGTGGTGCGGACCTCCACCGTCAACGACGTCTGCCACCAGGGCCGCCTGCTGACCTTGCTGAACCGCAGGGAGTACGGCGCCCGCCGCGGCCTGATCATCTCCGGCGAGCGGACTACCGGCAAGTCCACCGCGCTCAAACAACTCGGCCGGCTGCACGAGCTGCGCGTCCGGCAGCGCTACCCCGACGGCAGGCGTATTCCGGTCGTCTACGTCACCGCTCCGCCCAAAGGATCACCGCGCAAGCTCGCGGTGGAGCTCGCCCGCTTCCTCGGCCTGCCGGTGATCACTCCCCGGCACAACACCACGGACATCACCAGCGCCGTCTGTCAGGTCCTCATCGAGGCCCGCACCGATCTGATCCTGGTCGACGAGATTCACCTGATGAACCTCGCCACCATCGCCGGCGAGGAGTTGTCCGACCACCTGAAGTACTTCACCGAGCACCTGCCCGCCACGTTCGTCTACGCCGGCATCGACGTCGAGCACTCCGGGCTGTTCACCGGCATCCGCGGCGGTCAGATCGCCGGCCGCTGCACCCTCCTGCACACCGGCCCCTTCCCTCTCGGCCCGGAATGGGAGGGCCTGGTCAAGACCATGGAGGACACCCTCCGGCTGCACCAGCACACCCCGGGCACCCTGGTGGAGCTCGCCAGCTATCTCCACCAGCGCACCAGCGGAATGATCGGAAGTCTCTCCCATCTGATCCGGGCCGCCGCCATCTCCGCGATCCTCGACGGCAGCGAGCGCATCACCCGCCGCAAACTGGCCGCCCTCCACGTCGATCACGCCAGCGAAAGCGCCTACCGCGGCGAAACCCGCAAGGCGGCCGGATGAGCCGCCCCCCAGGCCCCGAGGCCGTCACCTCGCTGCCGTTCACCCCGGTGATCGCACGGCCCTTGCCGCACACCGTCACCCCGTTCCCGAACGAGACGCTGGAGTCCTACACCCACCGCCTGGCCGCCGTGAACCGCATCCCGGAACGTCACCTGCGCACCCCTTCCCGCTGGCTCCGCTGCCCGCTCAACGAACTTGACCTGCTGGCCCTCCTCAGCGGCCAGCCCCGCACATCCCTGGCCTGGGCCATCCCCGAACTCCGCCGCTACGCTCCCGGCATCGCTCCGCCGCTCAAGTCGCTCGGCGTGATGACTCGGTTCGCCTGCCGCCGGTGCGTCTGGCAGGCCGGCGGCACCGGATCAGTTCATGTCCACGTGCGCAGCCGTTACGACCTCGTATGCGTCCGGCACGGCATCTGGCACAGCGAGGGCGTGGCCTTCGTTGAACAGCAAATCGACCTGGCTCCGATTCCCCAAGTCACCCGGGCACAGGTCCTCATCAACCGTTTGGAACAGCGGCATGGTGAGCGCTTCATCGCGGAGTGCTACCGGGTTTGCGAACGCCACTGGTCGGAACTGGACCGCCGCGGCCTGGTCCGCAACGACGCTACTGCGCTCCTCGACCGACTCCATACGACCAACCCACGCGAGCACAAACCCTTCGGCCCACACCACCGTTTCCGGCTGGCTTCCCGCTTCCCCCAGCTGGCACGATTCATCGCTCTGGTCGTCGCGCTGTCGCTGAAGCTCACGACGAACATGTCACGAGAAGAGGCAGGCCCCAGGATCCTGGCCGAGTTCGAGCGCCTCTTCACCCTCGACTACCGGCCACGCTCCATCACGGGCCCCTGGATGCGCACCGCCCTCGTTCACCTCGTCGTCCGCATGGCGCACGAAGCCCAAGTGCTCAGGTTGAGTGAGACAGAAGCCCCCACACCGTCCCACTCGATCTGAACCACCGCTGGTCACAGCCTCGTCATGGCTCACCCTCACTGAGACGAGACACGATCTTGCCTGGTGGTGGGCTGTTACGCTGCCCGGCGATCGCGGAACTGGCCGCGGACCGGCCGGAGTCGGCGGCAACGAGAAGGGGCGGTTTCGCTGATCACCGTGCTGATCCTGAAGATGACGGCTGAGCGCGGTGCCCGGCAGCGCAGGACGCTGCCCTGGGCCCGCCTGTCCCGCGTACGCACCGCCCCCGGAGCCACCTCATGAGCGACCGCACCCGCGAGGAGCCCCCACCGATACCCGAAGCTCCGCCTGCGGCCGATGAGGCGCCGGAGCCGGCTGCGTCGGTTGACGATGCTCCGGAGCCAAGTGGTGAGACCACGGCTCCGGCTGATGACGCCTCAAAGGCCGATGACGCCCCCGATCCGGCAGCGGCACCGGCGGATGCCCCGGCATCGTCAGCGCCTGAGACCGGGACGGAGGCTGCGGAGCCGTCTGCGGACGCTTCGGCGGATGATGCCCCGGAGCCGGCTGCGTCGGTTGACGATGCTCCGGAGCCGTCCACGTCGACGGATGTTCCTGAGCGGACTGCCGACGCCGCGCCTGCGGCGGATGATGCCCCGGATCTGCCGACTGATGCGCCGGATGCGGCTGATGAGGCTCCTGAGTCGGCTGATGATGCTGGTGATGAGGCGCGGGAGTCGCGTGCGGAGGCCTCGGCCGAGGATGCCCCGGAGCAGGCGGCGCCGGCGGATACCTCTGCGCCGTCTGCGTCTGAGGACGGGGTGGAGGCTGTTCCAGAGCGGGCCGAGGCCGCAGAGTCGTCTGCGGATGCTTCGGCGGATGATGCTCCGGACCCGAGGGAGACGGCCGATGATGCTTCGGAGCAGGCGGAACCGGCCGACGAGACCTCGGATTCGGCTGCCGAGGCTTCGGGCCGGGCTGATGAGGTGCCGGAGTCGGACGATGATGCCCCGGATCCGGCTGTGGACGGTTCGGAGTCAGCTGATGAGGTGCGGGAGTCGCCTGCGGAGGTTTCGGAGGATGACGCTCCGGACCCCACGGCGTCGGTCGACGATGCTCCGGAGCCCCCCGCGTCTACGGACGTTTCGGAGTCGGATGCCGACACCGCGCCTCCGGCCGACGGCGCTCCGGAGCCGAAGGCGCAAGACGCTCAGGACCTCGCCGCGCACGCTGAGAGGGAAGCCGAGTCGGCCGAGGCGTCCAATGCCGAGGCCCCGGACATGGCTGAGGATAAAGCCGAACAGTACGACAACAAGGCGCTACGCGACGGCCCCCACTACCAGCAGGAGCTCGACGACCAGTTGGCGGCACGCGGCCTGGACCGCTCCGAGCACGACAAGCTCCGGCTCAGCCGGACCAATGACCTGAGCGAGGAGCAGGCCCGCGAGGTCGTCGAGGTCCGTGACGCGATCAAGCTCGACGAGGGCCGAATGGTTACCAAGGTGATCGACCCGAAGACCATGGAGGCCTACTTGAGCAACGCCACGACGCTCGGCAGGAGGCCCTTCGATCCCGGGCAGTTCCGAGGCTCCATCGCGCGCGGCTGCGACACCGCCGACCTGCGCAGCATGGACCAACTGCGCGACGGACTCGCTCTTGACGACGGCGGGGCGGGTTGGACCCCCGTCCCTCCCGGCGCGCCCGAGGCGTACCAGCTGCGCTTCCCAGCCCCGCACGACATACGGGCCGAGCCGTCCCTCGGCGCCGTCGACGACAAGGAGTTGGCCGACCGCATCGCCGGCATAGCCGGCCAGAGTGAGGGGCGGAGCTGGGAAGACCCGTTTCTTGGCACCGGCTACACCGGCGGGGGTGTCCCGGAGTGGCTTGCCGAGCCAACCGGTATCCCTCACCATGCTGAGATTTGGCGTATGCGCGCCGACGGTACGGAAGAGGCCATCGGCTTTTTCGACAAGAACGAAGGGCTTTGGAAAAAGGTATGACTGACGCTGCGGGTTTCCGTTTCCCGGTCAAGGGCGAGGTCGCCGTCTTCCACGGAGACCGCTACCGGGCCCGTGCCGCCGTGGGCCTGTGGCCGTGCGTCGAACTGCTGCCCGATCCCGGCCGCCCCGCACCCGAAGGGCTCGCGCCGCGCGAGGCTGCCGACGGGTCGGTGGGATACCCGGTTGCGCCGGAGCGCCTGGAAGCCTGGGACGCCGTGACGTGGACGTTCCGCTGGCGCGGCGAGCTCTTCGAATGCACCGCCGCCACGCCCACCACGCTCTCGGGCGACTACCTCGGCTCCGACGAACACTTCGCCAAGGAACACCTCAAGCGTCTGGCCATCACTTACTACGGCGATTTCCCGCGAGACGAGGTCACCGAGCTGGAGATGCACCGTGAGGATCTGATCCAGCCACTGCAAGCCCTGGTGCGTCGTCTGGACGAGTTTGACCACTTTCGCCCCAAGGCCTTCGCGGTCCACCACGGCCGTACGTACCCGGCCGCTGACCAGGCCGACGCGTCGGGCCTCGTCGCCCTTACCGCCGGGGATGACCGGCCTGAGGAGCTCGTCGCCGATCCCCGGGACCCGAGCGGCGAGCGCTTCATGGCCGCCCCGGAGCAGTTGGACGCCTGGTACCGGACCTACTGGACCTTCCGCTGGGAGGGTGGCCCCTTCGACGCCGTCGGGACGGTGGACGGCAGGATCAAGGGCATCTACACAGGCCGCAGCTGGGGCTTCGTGGACAACTTTCAGCTTGACCCGGAGAAGGGCCCCGACGGGGTCCGCACCCAATACACGATCACGGTGGACCTCGACGGCGTCACCGACCTCGAACAGCACCGCACCGACCTGCTGGCCGACAAGTAGCCCGTAATTCCGAATCAGCCCCGTCCGGGGGTATCTCGCGGGCGCGCACCGGGGGGAGGGTGAAGGAGCGCGCCCGCTCGTCACGATGTGCCTGCCACCGGCCCCAACGGGGGTAGGGCCGGGGGCAGGAGTTCGTGGGCGGCGCCGGTCAGGCGCCGTACGGGCGGGCGGCGCGCGCCTCCCGCAGGGACACGGCCCACCAGGTCAGCTGGTCCAGCATGACCTTCGCCGCGCCGGCGGCCTGAACGCCCGCCGCCTCGTCCAGGTGCCGGCCGTCGGTGTCGAACGTGCCCCAGGGGCTGTGGAAGCTGACCTGCTCGCGGATGGGCACAGCGTGCAGCTCGGTGAAGATAGGCCGCAGGTGCTCTACCGCGCGCAGGCCGCCGGCCAGGCCGCCGTACGAGACGAAGGCGACGGGCTTGGCGCGCCACTGCGTGTAGTGCCAGTCGATGAGGTTCTTCAGGGACGCCGGGTAGCTGTGGTTGTACTCGGGCGTCAGGACGACGTACGCGTCGGCCTGTTCGAGCCGGGGCGTCACCTCGGCGAGCGCGGCGGCGTCCTCGGCGGACGGCTCCTTGGTGAGCCGCACCGGCAGCGGGTGGAGGGCCAGGTCGATGAGATCGACCTCGATGCCGCCGTGCTGGGCGACCTGGTCGGTGAACCACTTGGCGACGGTGGGGCCGAAGCGCCCGTCGCGGGTGGAGCCGACGATGACGGCGAGGCGATAGGTGCTCTCGGACACGATGGGACCTCTGGAGTCGTGAGTGGTGTGGGCGGGTGTGTGTGGAGTGGTGGGTGGCTGTGAGCCGCTCCATTGCCCGGAAGTCTGGAACCTCAACACCGCTTGAGGTCAAGGGGCGTTGGGGGAATTGGGGTGATTGCCGGATAAGTCATTTTTTAAATGTCACGTTCCGCGCGTTTCACGCGTTTCAGAAGATGTCCGCGCACCACGGCCGCCGCCCCGTACGCAGCAGCGCGTCCGCCCGCCCCGCCGCGCCGGGCCGCTCCTCCGCCGCCTGCCCGAGCGCCGTGAGCCGTACGGCGGACTCGTCGCCCAGGTAGAGGCTGCCCAGCGCGGCGGCCGGCAGCGACAGATCGGCCGGCCGCCCCGTACGGACGCAGGAAGCGCCGTCGGGGCCCGCCTCCAGCAGGAAGCGTCCGCCGGCGGGCCCGGCCGGGTCGGTGACGTCGAGGACCAGCGATCCGGCCACGGGGTACGTGCGGGACCGCAGGAGCTCCGGCACGTCCAGCGGCCGCAGCCACAGGAAGTCGGCGTGCGTGAGCACGCGCGCGGCCCGCGGGTCCGGCAGCAGGTCCGGCAGGAGGTCGTCGGGCGCCCGGTACCCCGTGCGGACGCGGGTGATCCAGTCGATCGAGAGCAGGAACAGCCACAGGGCGCGCTCGGCGGCGGGGGAGACCGCGACGAGGTCCAGCACGGTCGCCGTCTGGTGCGGCAGCTTGGCCTCCCACCTGTCGTCGGCGGTGAAGACGAGCAGACCGTCGACGGTGCCCTCCGCCGAGCGGTAGACCACGGCGAACGGCTCGGTCCAGGGGGTGTCGTCGATCGGCAGCGCGCCCGTGTTCCGCCGCCACCACGTCTCCGTGCGGTCGACGAGGCCGTGCCGGACGGCCCGGACCCGCTCGTAGAGGGCGGGGCCGTGCTCCCGCAGCGCGGCGACGTCCACGTAGTCGACGCGCCCGCCGTCGCCCGGGCCCGCGTGGCGCGGGTCCACGCCCGTGCGGGCCACGTCCACCTCCCACTCGACGACCCGGGCGGCCGGGCCGAAGCCGAAGCGGCCGTAGATCGGGTACTCGGCGGAGATCAGCGTCGCGGCGGCGTCCCCGCGCTCCGCGGCCTCCCGCAGATCGCGGTCGATCATGCGGCTGAGCAGGCCGCGGCGGCGGTGCGTGGGCGAGACGCTCACGTTGCTGACGGCGTTCGCGGTCACCGACGCGCCGCCGGGGACGCTGATCCGCTGCGTGAAGCTGCGGTACGTGGCCACGCAGCGGCCTTCGTCGAACGCGCCCTGGGCACGGGCGAAATCCATGAGCCCGCGGCGGTACGCGAGCTCCGCCTTGCTCACGGCGGGCGATTGCACGTAGCCGGTGCGGCGGGCCCGGATCCAGTTGGGGAGGTCGTCTTCGGTGATCGTGCGGACGTCGAGGCTCATGGGCGCGACGCTAGGCGGCGGGCGGCGGGCCCCGCACGGGGATTTCCGCGGGCGCCCGGCGCCCGGCGCCCGGACGCCCGGCGCCCGCCGTTACGCCAGGAGGTCGTCCACCTGCGCTTCGCCCTCGCGGTAGCGGCGGGCGATCTCGCCGCTGCAGTCGTCCGCCGTACGCTGCAGCTGCTGGCGCCGCACCGACACCTGCCGCTCGTACGACGCCAGGCGGCTCATGGCCTCGTGCAGCTCGCCGTCCGTGCGGGCGCCCAGGTCCGACAGCTCCACCTCCGACAGCATGTCCTCGGCCAGCCGCCGGTACTCCTCGCTGTGCGGCGTGCCCACGGTGACGTGGCGGGCGGACGAGCGGTGGTCCGAGGGGGAGTCCGCGAGGATCTCCGACAGCCGCTCCACGACGAGGCGGGCCATGACCGGGGAGCCCGGCGCGGAGCGGCGCGCCAGCTCGGCCCGCAGGATGTCGATCCGGCCCTGCAGGAGCCGCCGCACGTAGCTGAGGTCCGCCTCGTCCCGCCGGGCGTCCCGGCGCAGGGCGCGCAGCTCCACCAGGCTCAGCTCGCCGAGGGCGCGGCCGGGGACGTCCGCCTGCCGGCCGGAGCGCTGGCTCGGCGGCCGGGGCTGCCGGCCGTCGGCTGCCTTGAGCATGGGGCCGTCCTCAATGGGTGTGGTCATGCGCGTCTTCCGTTTCCCCTCGGGCGGTGTGCGGCCGTATCACGTTTGCCCGCACAAGGCACCGCCTGCACGCATCGTGCCACTGGGTGAGGCCCGGGCGCAGGGTCTCCGCACCCGAACGGCCCTGGATGGACGCAAGGCATCATGGTCCGTATGCGTGCAGTGGTGCAGAGGGTGGACGGGGCGCGGGTCGTCGTCGACGGCGAGACCGTCGGAGAGATCATCGGACAGGGGCTGTGCGTCCTCGTCGGAGTGACCCATGACGACACCCCGGCGAAGGCGGAGCAGCTCGCCCGGAAGCTGTGGTCCGTACGGATCCTCGAAGACGAGAAGTCGTGTTCGGATGTTGGGGCGCCGCTGCTCGTGATCTCGCAGTTCACTCTGTACGGTGACGCCCGGAAGGGGCGGCGGCCCACGTGGAACGCGGCTGCTCCTGGCGCGGTGGCGGAGCCGTTGGTCGACGCGGTCGTCGCGCACCTGCGCGCGCTGGGCGCGCAGGTGGAGACGGGCCGGTTCGGTGCGGACATGAAGGTGTCGCTGACGAACAACGGCCCGTTCACGGTCCTGGTCGAGGTCTGACCGCCCGGTCCGGCACCGCCGGACCGGGCTCAAGCCGTACGCCCCCGCCCCCGCCGGACGGCGTTACGGTTCCACGACCACTTCCTGCGTCGCCGCCGTCTTCTCGCCCACCAGCAGCGCCGCGTCGACCGCGACGTTCCGCTTGACCAGGGCCAGGGCGATCGGGCCCAGTTCGTGGTGGCGGGCCGAGGTCGTCACGAAGCCCAGCTGGCGGCCCTCCGGGCCGTCGGAGGCGAGGCGCACGGGGGCGCCGTGCCCCGGCAGGGACACCTCGCTGCCGTCGAGGTGCAGGAAGACCAGCCGCCGCGGCGGCTTCCCCAGGTTGTGGACGCGGGCCACCGTCTCCTGGCCGCGGTAGCAGCCCTTCTGGAGGTGGACCGCAGGGCCGATCAGGCCCAGCTCGTGCGGGATGGTCCGGTGGTCGGTCTCCAGGCCGAGCCGGGGGCGGTGCGCCTCCACCCGGAGCGCCTCGTAGGCGAGGACGCCCGCGGCCGGGCCGTGCGCCGCCGCGAACGGCTCCAGCAGCGCGCGCGGCAGGAACAGGTCCCGTCCGTGCGCCGTCTCGCGCGCCAGGACGCCCTCGGGTGCTTCCGTGATCGAACCCGCGGGCAGGTGGACGACGGCGAAGTCGTCCGTACGGTCGGCGACCTCGACGCGGTAGAAGAACTTCATGCTCTCCAGGTAGGCGATGAGCGCCTCCTGGGTGCCGGGCTCGACGTGGGCCCAGACGGTCTCGCCGTCGTCCACCAGGTACAGCTGGTGCTCGATGTGCCCGTGGGCGGAGAGGATCAGGGCCTCCGTCGCCTGCCCCGGGGGAAGCTCGCTGACGTGCTGGGTGAGCAGGAGGTGCAGCCAGCTCAGCCGGTCGGGCCCGGTGACGGTGACGACCCCGCGGTGCGAGAGGTCGACGAAACCGGACCCTCCGGCGAGCGCGCGCTGTTCGCGGAAGAGATCGCCGTAGTGCGCGGCGACCCCTTCGTCCGGGGCCTCGGCGGCGACGGCGCCGGGCAGCGACAGCAGCGGGCTGGCTTTCGATTCACGCGGCATGGGCCAAGCCTACGGCGCGCCCGGCGGCTCCTCCGAGGCGCGCCCGGCGGTGCACTTCCCGCACCGGCCGAAGATCGCGAAGTGCTTCATGTCGGTCTCGAAGCCGAACTCCGCGCGGAGCCGGTCCGTGAACTCCGCGGCGACGGACAGGTCGGCCTCGATGACGCCCGTGCAGTCCCGGCAGACGAGGTGTATGTGGTGGTGCCGGTCGGCGAGGTGGTACGTGGGGGCGCCGTGCCCGAGGTGGGCGTGGCTGACGAGGCCCAGCTCCTCCAGGAGCTCCAGGGTCCGGTAGACCGTGGAGATGTTGACCCCGCCGGCGGTGCGCCGGACCTCGGTCAGGATGTCGTCCGGCGTCGCGTGCTCCAGCCGGTCGACGGCCTCCAGGACGAGCTGGCGCTGCGGCGTCAGCCGGTATCCGCGCCTACGGAGGTTGCTCTGCCAGTCGGTGTCCACCACCCTCCCAGTCTAGGAGCCTCACGCGCCCCGGACCCCCTTCAGATAGCGGGCGAGCGCGGCGATGGCCGCCGGGTTGCGGGGGCTCTCGACGAGGTCGACGTAGTCGAGGACGAAGATCCGGTCGTTCTTGACGGCCGAGACGTTCGCGAGCGGCGCGTACGACTTCAGGAACTCCTTCTTCTGCTCGGCCGTCACGTCCCCGTAGTTGTTGATGACGATGACGTCGGGGTTGCGCTCGACGACGGTCTCCCAGCCGACCGAGGGCCAGGTGTCCTTCACGTCCTTCATCACGTGGTCGCCGCCGGCCTTGGTGATGATGTCGTGCGGCCCGGCGAAGGCGCCGGAGGTGGTGGCCTTGTCGCGGCCGTCGTCGTAGAGGAAGACGGTGGGCCGCTTCCCGTCCGCCGGCACGCCCGCCTGCGCCTCGGCGACCTGCTTCTTGAAGTCCGCGACGAGCTTCGCCGCCCGGTCCTCCACGTCGAAGACCTTCCCGAGCGTGGTGAGGTCGGTGTAGAGGGCCTCCAGGGGCGGCATCACGCCGCGCGCCTTGCCCGCGCCGCCGTTGCGGCAGGACTCGGTGAGGACGTACGAGCCGACGCCGAGCTTCTTCAGGGCGTCGGGGGTGAAGCCGCTGCCCTCGTTGAAGCCGTAGTTCCAGCCCGCGAAGACCAGGTCGGCCTTGGCGTCCAGCACGATCTCCTTGGTGATCTCCTTCTTGGAGAGCCACTTCACCTTCTCGTAGCCGTCCTTCCACGGCACGGACTCGCGGTCGGCGCGGTAGTCGGGGGCCACGTAGCCGGCCATGCGGTCCTCCAGGCCGAGCGCGAACATGATCTCCGCGATGCCGACGTCGTTGGTGACCACGCGCTGCGGCGCCTTGTCGTACGTCGTCTTCACGCCGCAGTTCTCGATGGTCACGGGGTAGTGCCCCGGCTTGTTCCCGCCGGTGGTCTCCCCGCCGGCGCGCTCGGCGACCTTCGCCCCGCAGCCGGAGGCCAGGGCGAGCGTGGTGAGGACGGCGAGGGCGGTGCGGGTGGTGCGGGTGATGCGGGCAGTACGGGCGTTGCGCTGGGCCATGCGGGGTCCTTACGAAGTGGGCAGGCGGTCGAACAGCAGGCGCGTCGCGCCGGTCTCCGGGTGCGGCACGCGATGCGCCCGTACGCCGAACACGCCGGCGAGGAGCTCCGCGGTCAGCACCTCGCCGGGCGGCCCCGACGCGACGACGCGCCCGCCGCGGACGACGTAGAGCACGTCGCAGTGCGTCGCGGCGAGGTCGATGTCGTGGAGGGCGGCCAGGACCGTCAGGCCCGCGTCCCGCACCAGCGCCAGCACCTCCAGCTGCTGGGCGATGTCCAGGTGGTTGGTCGGCTCGTCCAGGACCAGCACCCGAGGCTCCTGGGCGAGCGCGCGGGCGATCAGCACGCGCTGCTTCTCGCCGCCGGACAGTGTCGGGAAGCTCCGGCCGGCCAGGTGGGCCGCGCCGACGCGCTCCAGGGCCGCCGCGCACACCTCGGCGTCGCGGGCGGTGGCCCGGGTGCCGGAGCGCTGGTGCGGCAGCCGGCCCATGGCGACGACCTCGCCCGCCGTGAAGTCGAACTCGCTCGCCGTCTCCTGCGGCAGCGCCGCCAGCCTGCGCGCGCCCTCCCGGGCGCTCAGGGCGTGGAGGTCGTCGCCGTCCAGGCGGACGGTGCCGGTGACGGGCCGCAGGGCCCGGTAGGCGCAGCGCAGCAGCGTGGACTTGCCGCTGCCGTTGGGGCCGATGAGGCCCACGAACTGCCCGCTCCCGGCGTGCAGGGCGATGTCGGACACCAGCCGGGCGCCCGCGACCTCGACCGACAGGTCCTCGATGTCGACCCGCATCAGGCGCCTCCGAAGGTGTAGCGGCGGCGCCGCATGAGCAGCACGAAGCAGGGCACGCCGATGAGGGCGGTCAGGACGCCGACGGGCAGCTCCACCGGCGCGAGCAGGAGCCGGGAGGCGATGTCGACCCACACCAGCAGCACGGCGCCCAGCAGCGGGGCGACGGCCAGCACGCGGCGGTGGTCTGCGCCGACGAGCATGCGGGTGACGTGCGGGACCATCAGGCCGACGAAGCCGATCGCGCCGCTGACGGCGACGACGGCCCCGGTCACGGCCGCGGCCAGCACGAACAGGCAGCGGCGCATCCGGTCGGGGTCCACGCCCAGCGCGGCCGCCGTCTCGTCGCCCATGGCCAGTGCGTTGAGGCTGCGCGCCGCCCACAGCAGCGCGCCGATCCCGGCCAGCACGACGGCGGCGGCGATCGGCAGGGACGCCCAGGTGGCGCCGCCCAGGCTGCCGAGCAGCCACATCATGGCCGAGCGGGCGGCCTCGCCGCGCTCCGCGCTGAAGATCATCAGGGTGGTGACGGCGGAGAACCCGTAGTACATCGCCGAGCCGGTCAGCACCAGCCGCAGCGGCGTCAGGCCCTGCGGGGTGCGCGCCGCCAGGTAGACCAGCACCATCGCGGCGAGCGCCGACACGAACGCCGCCCCGGACAGCGCCCAGACCCCCAGCGAGGCCAGCGCGCCGAACAGCAGGACGGCGTTGGCGCCGATCGCGGCGCCCGAGGAGATGCCCAGCACGAACGGGTCGGCCAGGGCGTTGCGGACCATGGCCTGTACGGCCACGCCGACGGCGGAGAGCCCCGCGCCGACGACGGCGGCCAGCAGGGCGCGCGGGAAGCGCAGCTCCCAGACGATGGTGTACGAGGAGACCTCGGCGGGCGTGATGATGCCGCCGGTGAGGCCCGCCTGCAGGTAGCGCAGCGTCTCGCCCCACGTGACGCCCGCGGCACCGAGGCCCGTGCCGCACAGCACGGAGACCAGGAGCGCGGCCGTGAGCACGGCCAGCAGGGGCGGCAGCGGCAGCCGCCGCGGCGGCGTGCCGGGGCCCGGCGGCGCGCCGGGCGCGGGACCGGGACGCTCCGGGCGGAGGACCGGGAGATCTGTCGTCACGGGACGTACGCCTTCGCCTCGGGCCGCGTCCGTACGTACGGAGAAGCGGCCCGGAGCGGGGTGCGGTCGTGCCCGGGTGGTTCCCCTCGCAGTCCACGGCGAGTTGTGCGGGGATCGTGCGCGCCGTGGGCGATCGGGCTTACGGAAAAGGCCCCTAAGGGCCTTTTCCGCCTACCGTTGCGGGTCAGCGCCGGACTTCGACCGGACTTCCCCCACGGGGCGCTTGCGGTTGTTCGGGCCGGAGGGCTCAGCCGGTGTAGGGCGTGCCGTCCGGGTTGTAGAAGGCCACGCCGTCGGGGGCGTCCTCGGGCAGGCTCGCGGCCCACTCCTGGAGGCTCTTCTGGTCGGCGACCTTCTTCAGGTGCGCCGACATGTACGGGCGCAGGGGCACCTCGGGGGTGGCCTTCTCGCCGACCCACATCAGATCGCCCTTGACGTAGCCGTACAGGCGCTTGCCGCCGCTGTACGGGCCGGAGGCCTCGGTGCGCGCGACCGCGTCCGTGGCGAGGTCGATCTGCGGCTTCTGGTCGGCCAGCTCGCCGTACCAGACCTCCGCGACGCCCGCGTCGCGGACCATGACGATCTCGACCTTGCGGTCCTTGTCGATCCGCCAGTAGCCGGTCTCGGTCTCCAGCGGGCGCACCATCTTGCCCTCGGCGTCGAGCACCCAGCTGTGCGACGTGTACTCCAGGAAGTCACGGCCGTCGTGGGTGAAGACGACTTCCTGACCGAAGTTGCACTTCTCGGCCCCGGGGAAGTCCGCGACGCCGGCACCCTCCCAGGTGCCGAGGAGGAAGGCGAGGGGCACGAGGTCCGGGTGAAGGTCGGACGGAATCTCGATCATGGGCTCAGACGATCTGTGCGAGGACGGGTAACGGGACGGGTCAGCGCTGGCCCTGGTACAGCTTCTTCCAGGTCAGACCGGCGAACGCGAGAACGCCGACGGCGACCAGCACGAGCAGGGTGGTGAAGACTGCCTCAAGCACGAGCGCGCTCCTCGTCGGGAGTGAGGGTGTACGGACCGGTCACGAGTCTAGTCGCCCGCTGTTCCCGCGGCGCTGTGAGGTGGATCGTGGCCGCCCGGCCTTGCGGCGACGGGGCTAGAGTGCCTGGCATGGCCAAGAAGCTGGTGATCAAGGTGACGGCGGGCGCGGACGCGCCCGAGCGGTGCTCGCAGGCGTTCACGGTGGCGGCCGTCGCCGTCGCGAGCGGGGTCGAGGTCTCGCTGTGGCTGACCGGCGAGTCGTCGTGGTTCGCGCTGCCGGGGCGGGCGGCGGAGTTCGAGCTGCCGCACGCGGCGCCCCTGCCGGACCTCATCGAGGGCATCAAGGCGGGCGGCGGCGCGATCACGCTGTGCACGCAGTGCGCGGCGCGGCGCGGCATCGAGGAGAAGGACCTGATCGAGGGCGCGCGGATCGCCGGCGCGCAGGTCTTCGTGCAGGAGGCGATGGCGGAGGGCGTGCAGGCGCTCGTCTACTGAGCGCCCCGCGGGCACGGCCCCGCGGCTTCGGCGCCTCAGTACCTTTTCTTGCCGTCGAGCTCGTCCCACCACTCGTCCGACTTCGGGTCGCCGGAGGGGTCGTCCCACCAGCGGTCGTCGGGCCCGCGCCGGTTGGCGACGATGGCGGCGACGGGCGGGATGACCATGGCGAACAGGCACATCCCCACCGCGGCGGGCACCGACCACAGGCGCACGACCGCCCACGCCAGGACGAACAGCCCGATGCAGATGCCCATCATGGCGAAGTACAGATGACGCCGCCGCGCGTACATACGTCAACGGTACGGCGGCGGCACGGAGGGCCGCACCCCCCGAGGCGTCCAACCCGGGGTGCGGCCCTCCGGCCGTCGGTGGCGTCCTGTGACGCCCGTCGTCAGACGGCGATGGCGACCTCGGCCAGGCCGCCCTGCTGTGTCACGACCTTGCGGTCGGCGGTCGCGCCGGGCACCAGCGCGCGGACCGTCCACGTGCCCTCCGCCGCGTAGAAGCGGAACTGCCCGGTCGCGGACGTGGGCACCTCGGCGGTGAACTCGCCGGTCGCGTCCAGCAGGCGCACGTAGCCGGTGACGGGCTCGCCGTCGCGGGTCACGAAGCCCTGGATCGTGGTCTCACCGGGCTTGGCGGACGAGGCGTCGGGGCCGCCGGCCTTTGCTCCACACATAAGCGTTTCCTTCGATTGCCTGTTGCCTGTTGCCTGTTGCCTGTGGCGGGGGAGACGGTCAGTTGGCGCCGAGCTCGATCGGCACGCCGACGAGGGAGCCGTACTCGGTCCAGGAGCCGTCGTAGTTCCTGACGTTCTGCTGACCGAGCAGCTCGTGCAGCACGAACCACGTGTGCGCGGAGCGCTCGCCGATGCGGCAGTAGGCGATGGTGTCCTTCGACAGGTCCACGCCCGCGCCCTCGTAGAGCGCCTTCAGCTCCTCGTCGGACTTGAACGTGCCGTCGTCGTTGGCCGACTTCGACCAGGGGATGTTGCGCGCGGTCGGCACGTGGCCGGGGCGCTGCGACTGCTCCTGGGGGAGGTGCGCCGGGGCGAGCAGCTTGCCGCTGAACTCGTCGGGGGAGCGGACGTCGATGAGGTTGAGCTCGCCGATCGCCGCGACGACGTCGTCGCGGAAGGCCCGGATGGAGGCGTCCTGCGGCTGGGCGCGGTACTCGGTGCGGGGGCGCTGCGGGACCTCGGCGACCAGGTCGCGGGAGTCGAGCTCCCACTTCTTGCGGCCGCCGTCGAGGAGCTTCACGTCCTGGTGGCCGTAGAGCTTGAAGTACCAGTAGGCGTAGGCGGCGAACCAGTTGTTGTTGCCGCCGTAGAGGACGACCGTGTCGTCGTTGGCGATGCCCTTCGCGGAGAGCAGCTCCTCGAAGCCGGCCTGGTCCACGAAGTCGCGGCGGACGGGGTCCTGCAGGTCCGTCTTCCAGTCGATGCGGACGGCGGACTTGATGTGGTTCTTGTCGTACGCGGACGTGTCCTCGTCCACCTCGACGATGACGGTCTTGGGGTCGCCTGCGTCGATGCGGGCCTGTACCCAGTCGGCGTCCACCAGGACGTCACTGCGGCTCATGCTGTTCTCCTCCGGGGCAGTTGCGGATGTGCGCAAGCGCTTGCTGGGCGCGCGGCGAGGGGAGCGCGCGGCGCTGCGCAGCGGGTGGGATGGGAGACGAGACGGGGGAACGCTTCCCGTCAGACATGACGACAGAGCATGGCGGCGACGCGGCACAGGTCGACTGCCCGCCGCTTCGTGAGATCCGCCTGTCGCTTCATGCCCACGATCGTAGGGACGGGGAGTTGGCGTGTCACCGGTGTGTTGGATAGTGAGACGGGATCTTCCGGATGATGGGACAGCCGCTACCGGAGGGGCGCCGGTGGGAGCGCCCGCGCGCCGCCTCCGGGTGCCCGTACCACCGGGACGTCTGCCCTCCGGACGCTGTGTCTCGGTGTGTGGACGCGCGGCGGCGGGCCGGTCAGCCGGCCAGGTTGACGTTCGAGCCGGTCAGGGTGATGTCCACACCGTCCTGCGTGGCCACGACCTTGTCCAGCTTGATGCCCTTCGGCAGGCCGCTGATGCGCCGGTCGAAGTCCGTCTTCTGCCGGATCGCGCGCTCCAGGCCCGGGAAGGCCTGGGCCTCGTCGGGCATCTTGTCCGCCCGCACCCGGACGGTGTCGCCGTTCACGATCGTGACGGTGGAGACGACGCTGCGCTCCAGGGGCAGTCCCGCGAGCTGCACCTTGCCGGTGACCTTGACCTGGCTCTTGCCGGCGGCGCCCTGGCCGCCGAAGCCGACCTTCACCGACGGGTCGTTGGTGGCCTTGGTGAGGTCGTCGTACGAGAGGTGCGCCGTGCCCGTCGCCCGGGTCGCGACGGCGGAGCTGAAGCTGCTGTCGATCTTGACGTCCTGCAGCCTGGCGTCGAAGCCCGACACCCGGATCGACTGCCCGCCGGAGCTCGCGGTCGCGCCGTCCAGCTTGACCTCGACCTCCTCCAGCGTGGAGTCGGCGATCTGCGTGAGGAAGGGGAAGCCCTTGATGGAGACCTCGGGCGTGCCCGTGAGCCCCTGACTGCTGCGGATCTTCTCTGCCGCCTGGTCCTCGGCGAAGTACACCGCCAGACGGTCGGCGCCCACGAAAAGGGCCCCCAATATCACCGCGATGATCAGGGTGATGCGTATCGCGCGCATTCGGTTCTCCAGCTCCCCCGGGTCTCGGTCAGGCCCCTGCACTGCCCTTGCAATGCCATGGAGCCTAATTCCTTCTGAAGGATCCCTGTGAGGCGCAGGTGTCTCGTGGGGGTTGTTCGAGTGCTGGGGACCGTGATGCCTTCATGGAGCTGGGCTGGTGAAGCCTCCGGTTAGACCGTGCGGACGGTCCTCGTGCTCGTGGTGGTGGCGGTCGCGTGGGCGCCGGGCGGATGCCTTCGCATCCACACGGCAGAAATGCCCAAGAACAGATCGTGCGGCGTTCGGCGTCTTCGCAGCCGCCACCACCCACTGCTCTACTCGCTCGTTGATCTTCGTGGTGCGAGCCCGCCGCACGGTGACCTCTTGTTACGCCCGAGCCTGTCTGAGCTCCTGCATAGACCGAGGCCCGCGTGGCGCGCTGGTGCCACGCATGGCTAGCGAGGTGGCGGCCCGGCCCTGACGCCGAGGCCTGGAATTAGGTCGCCGCGTGGCCCGCATGTGCTCGTAACCAGCGCGAACGCTCATGCTCAGGGGAGGAACATCTTGATCTACTGCGGTATTGACTGGGCGGAACGAACCCACGATGTCGCCTTGGTGGACGACTCGGGCCAGTTGCTGGCCAAGCGGCACATCACCGACGACGCGGCCGGCTACAAGATCCTGCTGGACCTGCTCGCCGAATATGGCGACACCGAGGAGAACCCGATCCCGGTGGCGATCGAGACGTCCCGCGGCCTGCTGGTCGCCGTCCTGCGGACCGGCAAGCGGAAGGTCTTCGCGATCAATCCGATGGCTGCCGCCCGCTACCGCGACCGGCACAGCGTCTCCCGGAAGAAGTCCGACCCCGGTGACGCCCTGGTCCTGGCGAACATCCTCCGCACCGACATGCACGCGCACCGGCCCCTGCCGGGCGACAGTGACCTGGCCCGCGCCATCGCTGTCCTGGCCCGCGCCCAGCAGGATGTGGTCTGGAACCGCCAGCAGACGGCCAACCAGCTCCGGTCACTCCTGCGCGAGTACTACCCGGCCGCCCTGGCCGCGTTCGAACCCTGGAAGAACGGCCTGTGCCGCCCCGAAGCCCGCGAACTCCTCAAGGCCGCCCCGACCCCGGCCCGGGCCGCCCGGCTGACGCGCACGCAGATCGCTGCCGCGCTCAAGCGCGCCGGCCGCCAGCGCGGCATCGACACTGAGGCCGAGCGGCTCCGCGAGGTCTTCCGCGCCGACTGGGCCCATCAGCCGCCTCTGGTCGAGGACGCGCTCGGCAAGCAGATGCTCGCCCTCCTCATCCAGCTCACCGCCGCCTGCACGGCCGCCGACGATCTCGCCGAGGCGGTGGAGGAGGCGTTCCCTCAGCACCCGGACGCTGACATCATTTGCAGCTTCCCCGGACTCGGCGTCCAGCTCGGCGCCCGGGTGCTCGCCGAGATCGGAGACGACCGCACACGCTTCGCCGACGCCCGCGGCCTGAAAGCGTATGCAGGCTCCTCACCCATCACACGCGCGTCAGGGAAGAAGTCGAGCATCACCCGGCGATGGGTGAAAAACGACCGGCTCAACCACGCCGGCTACTTGTGGGCCTTCTCCTCGCTGCGGGCCTCGCCCGGAGCCATGGCGCACTACCGGCGACGGCGCGACGAGCACGGAGACTGGCACGCCTCCGCCCAGAGGAACCTCTTCAACCGCATGATCGGCCAGCTCTACCACTGCCTGCAGAAAGGCGAGCTGTTCGATGAACAGCTCGCCTTCCCCATGCCCCTTGCCTCCGCCGCTTGACGCCTTAGCGTCGCGAGGTGTCTAACCGGACCGCTGTGGGGGGAGGGACGGCCGAGCGGCGGCGGGTCAGCCCAGGACGCGGCCCAGGACGTAGACCGCGGGGGCCGCGGCCGTGAGCGGCAGGGCCACGCCCGCCGTCATGTGCACGAACCGCGACGGGTAGTCGTAGCTCGCGACGCGCAGGCCGGTGAGGGCGCAGGCGCCCGCGGCGAGGCCCAGCAGCGCGGCGGAGGTGCCCATGCCGGTGAGGCCGCCGGTGGCGATGCCCGAGCCCGCGGCCGCGAGCAGTGCCACGATCGGCGCGGCCACGGACGGCAGCGGCAGTGCCCGGGCCAGCGCGGTGACGGCCACGGCCGTCGCGCCGACCACGACGGCGTCGGAGGACGCGGCCAGGTGCCCGGCCGCGAGGACCGCGAGGGCGGAGGAGGCGGCGGCCGCCGTCAGGCCGTACAGGCGCTCGTCCGGCGCGGCGTGGCTGCGCAGCTGCAGCACGAGGACCAGCAGGAGCCACACGCCGAGGGTGCCGATGACGACGGTCGGCGCCTGGGACCCGTCGGTGGCCAGCATGCCGATGTCGGCGGCCACGCCGCCGAGGAACGCGAGCGCGATGCCCTGCCGGGCGGGCCACATGCCGTTGAGCCGGAACCAGCCCGCGGCCGTGACGGCCTGGAGCAGCACCAGCGGCACCACCAGCGCGAACTGACCGAGCGGCGCGGCGAGCGCGAGCAGCGCGGCGAGCGCCGTCGTCACCACCGCGGGCTTGAGGCCCGGCGAGAGGATCTGCGGCCGGCCCTCGGCCTTCGCCTTCTCGGCGGCCGTCATCGGCCGCTCGCCGCCGGCGCTGTCACCGCCGCGGTCGTCGCCCGTGACGGCCAGGGGGACGGCCGGGGGCGCGGGCTCGTGCACCGGGGCGGGCACGACCGCGGCCGGGGGCCCCG
>NZ_JBPQTW010000038.1:0-44236 GCF_051386535.1 Streptomyces sp. URMC 127 | reverse complement strand
GGCTGGCGGCGTGCGGTTCACGGCTCCATTGTCGCTGCCGCTTGCGCTTTAGCAACAGCGTTGCCAAAGTGGCCCAGGACGGTCGGCGCACGGACGGCCGGAACACGGAGGGCTGGAACGTGACGGGCTGGAACGTGACGGGCTGGAAGGCGAAGGGCACGGCGGCATGAACAGTGACAGCAGAACGCGGCCGGACGGCTTCCGGGTCGGCCTGATCGGCTACGGGCTGGCGGGCTCCGTCTTCCACGCGCCGCTCATCGCCGCCACGGACGGCCTGGTCCTCGACACCGTCGTCACCAGCGACCCGGAGCGGCAGCGGCAGGCCGCGGCCGAGCACCCCGGGGTGCGAGCGGTCGAGAGCAGTGACGAGCTCTTCGCGCGCGCCGGGGAGCTCGACCTGATCGTCATCGCCTCCCCCAACCGCACCCACGTGCCGCTCGCCTACGCCGCCCTCGAAGCCGGCCTCCCCGTCGTCGTCGACAAGCCACTCGCCGCGACGGCCGCCGAGGCCGAGGCGCTCGCCGCCCTCGCGCAGGAGCGCGGCCTGCTGCTGAGCCCCTTCCAGAACCGCCGCTGGGACAACGACTTCCGCACCGTACGGCAGCTCCTTGCCGACGGCGCGCTCGGCAGCGTCCTGCGCTTCGAGTCCCGCTTCGAGCGCTGGCGGCCCCGGCCCAAGGGCGGCTGGCGCGAGTCCGGTGACCCGGCCGACATCGGCGGCCTCCTCTACGACCTGGGCAGCCACGTCGTCGACCAGGCCCTCGCCCTCTTCGGCCCCGCCACGGCCGTCTACGCCGAGGCCGACGTGCGCCGCCCCGGCGCGGAGGCCGACGACGACACGTTCATCGCCGTGACGCACGCGAACGGCGTCCGCTCCCACCTGTGGGTCAGCGCCACCACGGCCCAGCTCGGACCCCGCTTCCGGGTGCTGGGCAGCGAGGCGGGCTACGTGAAGTACGGCCTGGACCCGCAGGAGGCCGCCCTGCGCGAGGGCCTGCGCCCCGGCCCCGACCGGTCCGGCTGGGGCGTCGAGCCCGAGTCCCTCTGGGGCCGCCTCGGCGCCGGCGAGTCCCCCCAGACGGGCGGCGGCGACCCCGTACCGACGCTGCCGGGCGACTATCCCGCCTACTACGCGGCCGTCGAGACGTCCTTGCGCACCGGCGCCGAACCGCCGGTCACGGCACGGGAAGCGGTGGCCGCGCTGCAGGTGCTGGAGGCGGCGAAGGTGTCGGCGGAGGAGGGTCGCACGGTGCGGATCGGGGAGCCCCGGTGAGCTCCGGGGCGACGGCCCCGGCCCCCGGGGACTGAGGCGGCCCGGCGTCAGGTCAGCGCTTGGGCCAGTGCCACAGCGGCTCGTCCAGCATGCTCTCGCGGCCCGCGACGTCCGTCTGCCCGGCGGCGTCCTTGACCAGGTGAACGGAGTTGACGTCGATGCGGTGGCGGCCGGCGCCGCGGCCGAGGGCCTCCGCCAGGCCGGGGGCGTGCGTCACCACCACGACCTGGGTGTCCCGCGCCGCCGTCAGGATCAGGTCGGCCAGCGGCGGCAGCAGCTCCGGGTGCAGGCTGGACTCCGGCTCGTTGAGGACGAGCAGCGCGGGCGGGCGCGGGGTGAGCAGCGCCGCCGTCCACAGCAGATAGCGCAGGGTGCCGTCGGAGAGCTCGGCCGCGCCGAGCGGGCGCAGCAGCCCGCGCTGGTGCAGCTTCAGCTCGAAGCGGCCGCCCTCGCTGACGATCTCCACCCGGCTGCCGGGGAACGCCGCGTCCACGGCGGCGTCCAGCGCCTCGCGGTCGCCGGTCTCGCGGATCGTCTGCAGGGCGGCCGCGACGTCCGCGCCGTCGTGCCCGAGCACCGGGGTGCGGGTGCCGACCTGCGCGCTGCGGGCGGGCGCGTGAGCGTCGGTCCGTACGTGGTCGTAGAACCGCCAGGACCGCATGTGCTCGCGCAGCCGCAGCAGGTCGGGGGCGAGCTGCGGGTCGGCGAGCTCGCTGAGCATGCTGTCGTAGGGACGGACGGCGTTCACCGAGCTGTGCCACGTGCCCTGCGCGGTGCGGGTGCGGACGGCGGGGCCGGAGCGGTCCGACAGCAGGGCGGCCGGGCGCAGCACGGGCCCGGCCCAGGTGCACTCCCGCTTGATCTCGGGGTCCTGGTTGAACATGGACGGCGCGCCCGTGCTGCCCGAGGTCGGTATCGGGTGCCCGAAGTCCACCGCGTAGCCGAACTCGTCCCCCGCGAAGCCGAGCCGGAGACTCGCCGCCGGGGAACGGCCCGAGCCCTTCCGCTCCCCCGCCCACAGCGTCGACGCCAGCCCGCCCTCCCGCGCCAGCGCCGCGACGGCCCCGCCCCGCGCGGAGTCGGCCAGCAGCCGCAGGGCCCGGTAGAGACTGGACTTCCCGGTGGCGTTCGCTCCCGTCACCACGTTCAGCCGCCCCAGGGGGACGATCAGGCGGCGCAGGGAGCGGTAGTTCTCGACGGCGACGGTGGTGAGCATGGGACCTCTCGGGCATAGCGGTACGTAGTGCTATTCCCGCCAGTGTGCCAAGGGGCACTGACAACACCCCGTCGCCGGCGTCGCCCGCGCGGCTAGTACGTGAGCACCGGGCTCTTCACGAACTCGGCGAACTCGAAGTTCTTCCCGTTGGGAAGGATCTGCAGTTCGGCGCGGTAGCGGTGCCCGGGGGTCGGGTTGGGCAGGGTGTAGTGGTAGTCCAGCGGCCGGTCGCACCGGCGCAGCTCACGTTCCCACTGCCACTCGGTGGTGTCGTCGAAGGCCACCAGCCGCATGCGGCAGTCGCCGCCGGCGCCGGGCCAGTCGCTGCGGGCCTCGAAGAGGATGTCGCCACCGCGGCCACCGTCGTCTATGAGCGTGACGCAGGCCTGCTTGGTCACGGGGCCGGTACAGCCCCCGCCCGTGGCCGCCGCCGCGGTGCCCCCGGCGGCGACGGTGCCTGCCAGCACGGTGCCCGCGAACGAGACGGCCGCCAGGGCCCGGGCCGTGGGGCGCGCTAATGCGTGGAGAGTCATGGTTTCACCTCATATGCCGTACATCTCCGGAAGATCACCGGAATGGGTGCGCCGAGCATATGAGGGCGGCGAGTTCCGCGCTGCTGATTTTTGACGCAGTGAGGATCATGCGGTTCTGCTCACCGCGTCCGCGCGGATGGCATTCCGAGCCCGCTTCTACGCCGCACACGCTCCCTAAACCGGTTGCATTCCGGGCCAGGGACGCGGTGGACTCCCTCCCTGGTGGAGACGAAGGAGGTGTCGCCATGAAGAGGCGAACCTAGCCGCCCGCCCGGAAGGTCCGGGAGAACCGGGCGGCGGTTCCGATAGGAACACGACCATGTCCCGTACGGACAAGACCAAGCCTCTCTGGGTCCGCCACAAGGAGCACCGGCCCCGGCCCGTTCACGACCACCGCTTCGGCGCCTGTGATCTGCCGCCGCGCCCGACGCGGGATGCCTCCGGCACCCGCTGCCAGTGGGAGCACCCCGGCGCGCTGCTCTTCCGCCACACCTGCTGCTCCGGCTGCGGCGTACGCGGCTGCCGGAAGGAACGCCGGCTGGAGGCCCGGGCCCGTAACCGCAAGCAGCGCCGCGCGGTCCGACGCCGCCTCGCCGCTGCGGCGGACGGCGCCTGACACTGTTCCCGGCCCGCACCTACGCCACGGGCGCCAGCCCCCACCAGGCCCTCTTCCGGGGCAAGTTCGCGATCCACGTCGCCGCGGCGCGGTCCGCCCTTCGGGCCTCCCTCGGCTTCGGGGTGAGCGCGTGCGGCATGCCCGGCGGGCGTAGGGCGCCGTAGTCCGTGAACCGCGTCACCCCGCACGCCCTGCACCGCGCCTCCCCCGGTGCGGGGTGGTTCCAGCCCTCGCTGTGGTTGCAGCGGATCCTCACGCGGGTGTCCCTTCCGCCATGTGTCCCCTCCAGTGCCGCCGCACGGCGACCAGCGCGTCCGCGGCCTTCGCCTTGTCCCCGCCGCGCTCCGCCTCCCACCAGGTCGCCTTCAGCGCCGGGCATTCCGGACAGTCGGCGATTCCGGGCCGGCGGCCCCGTTCCGGGTTCCTGCGGGCCTCGGCCCGCTCCTCGCCGGTCGCCAACCGCAGCGCGACGAACGGTACTTCCCATTCCGTACCTCCACCGGGTGGACGTACGTGAACCCGCCCGCCCGTTCCCCCGATGACCTGTACGATCCGGCCATCCCGGGTATCCACCACGAACGCACCGTTCCTGTATGTCATGCCATCCCCCAACGCTCCTCCGCGAGTTCCAGATGGTCCGGCCACAATGCACCCATTTCCAGTGCGATTTCAAACCCCAAATTGCTGAGCTACAAATTGCAGCTCTACAAGTTGCAGGTCAGGAGGTCACGGTGGGACAGCAAGCACAGCGCACCGCCAGGCGGCGAAAGCTGGGCGCAGCACTGAGGGACGCACGGGTATCGGCGGGCGTGACGGTCGCACAGGCAGCGAAAGCAATCGATGGCGACAATTCCAAGGTCAGCCGAGTTGAGACCGGCTGCCAGCGCATCACTCGGCTGCAGCTGAATGCACTGATGGACCTCTACGGAGTGCGGCGGAAGAAAACCCGCGACTGGCTGACCGCTCTGGCCTCCGAAGAGCGAAAGAAGAACTGGTGGTCCCAGTACCACGAGATGCTGCCAGGGGGGTTCAAGGAAACCCTGCTCCTTGAGAATGACGCCGCCAAGATCGAGGTGTACCAGCCAGAGGTCGTCCCAGGTCTGCTGCAGATCCCGGACTACGCCAGGACAGTCATGGCCGGAGCCCCCGATCCGCCGACCGAAGAGCAACTCGACTTCTACGTCAGGTTCCGCATGGAGCGGCAACGCATCTTCACCCGGGAGGACCCTCCCCAGTACGTATGCCTCCTTCAGGAAGGCGTACTCCACGAGCAGTGGGAGAGCCCCGCTGTCATGGCTGCCCAGCTTCGACGCCTAGTGGCAGCGAGCCGGTCCCCGCACATCACGATCCAGATCATCCCGTTCGCCCGGAACCGGTACGCATGCACCGGAGGCGCGTTCAACATCTACTCGTACCCGGACCCCATGGACCTGGAGGTCGTCCATATCGCCCTTCTCGACGGCGAGTTGTACTTGGAGGATGATGACCAGGTGGCGAAATACCGCAAGGCATTCCGGAACATCCAAGCCTCGGCTCTGTCGGCACAACACTCCATCGAGCTGATTACCTCGATCGCAAACGACCGCGAACAGGAAGCGAGGCACACGTGATACGCCACGACCTGCCCGCCCACGGATGGCGCAAGTCCTCCTACAGCGAGGGGCAGAATGCGGGCTGCATCGAGATGCAGGCCACCGCAGACAAGTTCGTCGCCATAGGCGACAGCAAGGCCCGCCCCCGGGGCGCATTCGTCTTCGCGCCGCGCGCGTGGGCCGCGTTCGTGCACTCCATACGGGAGGACACTCTTCAACCCGCCCGCTGACGGGGGCGGTTGCAGATCAGGACCAGCAAACCCAGCCACGCCCCCAGGGCGACCATCGCCGCCCCCGCCAGCAGCGGCTCGCCGCCCGCGGGCGCGCCGCCGTGCGCCAGGGCGCGCCCGTCGGGCGCGACGTGCCGCGCCCGGGGCGCGGGCCCCGGCCCGGACCCCGGCGGGGCGAACGCGCACCCCAGCACCACAGCCACCGTCACCACGACCGCGGCGAGCACCGCCGCCTTTCTCCTGCGCATATCAAAAAATATGCCCGCAACCGGGGCGAAAACCTCGCCGTACACGCCGAGGCGGGCCGACGCAGAACGCCTACGCGTCCTTGAAGACCTGCCGCTGCCGCCCCAGGCCCTCGATCTCCAGCTCCACCACGTCCCCCGCCCGCAGGTACGGCTTGGGCTCCGGGCGGCTCAGGGCCACGCCCGCCGGGGTGCCGGTGAGGATCACGTCACCCGGATACAGGGTCATGAACGTGCTCACGTACCGCACGACCTCCCCCACCGGGAAGATCTGGTCGGCCGTCGTCTCGTCCTGCTGCAGGACTCCGTTCACCCACAGCCGCAGCCGCAGCCCCTGCGGATCAGGGATCTCCTCCGCCGTCGCCAGCCACGGCCCCAGCGGGGTGAACGTCTCGTAGTTCTTGCCCTTGACCCACGCGCCGCCGCGGTCGAACTGGTACTCGCGCTCGGAGACGTCGTGGGCGGCCACGTAGCCCGCCACAACACCCATCGCCGCCTTCTCCGACTCCAGGCGACGGGCCGTGCGGCCGATGACCACCGCCAGCTCGACCTCCCAGTCCGTCTTCTCGCTCCCCCACGGGATGAGGACCGTGTCGTCCGGACCGGCGACCGTATCGGCGGCCTTCAAAAACAGGACAGGCTCGGACGGGATGACCGACCGCGTCTCGGCGGCCAGGCCGCGATAGTTCAGGCCCACGCCGACGATCTTGCCGATCCGGCTGACCGGCGGCCCGAACCGCAGCCCGGAAGGGTCGAGCGCGGGGAGGATGCGCGCGCCGACCGCGGCGCGGATCCGCTCCAGCGCGGCCGCGTCGGCCAGCAGCGCGCCGTCGATGTCCGGCACCAGCGCCGACAGGTCCCGAAGCGTGCCGTCCTCGTCCAGCAGCGCCGGGCGTTCCGCCCCCGCGGGCCCCACACGCAGCAGTTTCATCGCTAGATCGTCCAAGAGCGGAGGTGCTCTCCGCAAGGGACGTTTCGGACTGCGAACAGCGAATTGTGGGCCACGCCCCAGAGGTTATCCGGGCCGTGGCCCACGCCGCGTCACGTGCGGTAGGCGTAGTAGACCGCTCCCGGGTAGGACGCGATGATGCTCGCGACCGACTTCCGGTAGGTGTTGGTCGAGTGGTACGTCAGGTACGGGACGCCCATCCGGCTCCGGTACGTGGTGATCATGGAGTGGTCCTTGGACCCGTCACCGTCGAAGTCCATCTGCAGGATGTCGCCGACGTCCATCTGGTAGACGTTCGGCAGGTTGGTCGCCCGCTTGGCGGACAGCGTGTGCCACGCCCACTCGTTGGCGCCGACCCAGGAGTCGGACTGGTTCGACTTGTTGTACCACCACTTGTGGTAGTCGGAGGTGTCCGAACCCGGCACGTCCTTCCAGCCGCCGGCCTTCAGGGCCTGGCTGATGAAGTTGGTGCAGTCGCCGCCCGCGGCGTTGAAACTGCGGTAGGCCGGGTTGTAGTTGCGCCAGTACTTCTCGGCGTAGGCCGCCATCGCCTTGTAGTCCAGACCGCCCTTGGCGGGGGTCAGGTTCTTCGGCTTGGCGTTCCGGCTGCCGGGGTAGCGGGTCGAGGCCGGGCTGCCGTTGAGGTCGATGCTGCCGGTCGCGGCCACCGCGGTGCGGGGCTCGTTGATGGCGCCGGGGCCGTCGTCCTGCGGGCGGATGCCCGTGAGCTCCCAGTTCCCGTTCTTGCCGAGGGAGAAGCTGAGCTCGTGGTGGGCGGTGAAGCCGGTGGTCGTCGGCTCGTCACCGCGGATCTTCTTGTACGTGAGCTCCGTGGTCTCGGTGACCCGGACCGTGGCGCGGTTGCCCTTGACGGTGGTCTTGTCGACCGAGGTCTTGGTCTCGGCGGCCGTGTACGCCTCGCCGAGGGCCGCGAGCCACGCCTTGCGCGTCTTCAGCGAGGACAGTCCGGTGTCCTCGGCCCGCGCGAGCCCGGAGGAGAGCCGGACCTTCCCGTCGAGCTTGACCGCCTTGCGGTCGGCCGTCGAGCGGGTGTCCAGGAGGACGGAGGTGCGGTCCTTGAGGATCGCGTCGGCTATTCGGCCGAAGGCCTCGACCGTCGCGCTGTCAGCCGTACGGGCGTCCGGCTTGCCGGCGGCGAACGCGGCCGACGTGGGCAGGAGAGCGGCCGTGGCGGCCACCGTCACAGCCGCCCCAACAGCGGCTCTGAATCTCGTTATGTGCACGATGTTTCCCCTTGTCGCCCGGTCCGAGCGGACCGGGGACGGAATCTTCGCACAAACCTTGGATTACCGGTGGTACGGGTGATCATTGCATGGATCTCTGCCATCTCCCGAACACGTACGGTCAAAATTGGTCCAGGCCGACGAGTCGGTCTCGTCGGCCTGGTCGCTATTCGTCACCCCTGTGCCGCGGGCGGCTACTTGTCGTAGAAGGTCCAGAGCTGGTTGTTGGGGCCGTCCCCCTGCTCCTCCGTCGTGACGGCCTTGTCGGCGCCGTTCGCCTGGAGGGCGGCGTCCGCGAACTTCTTGTTGATGATCTCCGTCTGGTCCTCGGCCGTGTCCACGACCCAGCGCTGCGCCAGGTTGTTCGTGTCGCACTTCGCCAACTGCACCGTGCCGGAGGCGGCCGTGGCGGTGACGCACGTGCCGAACCGGGTGTTCGCGATCGTGTAGACACCCAGCCCGTCGGGCTGGGTGGCCACTCTGGAGAACGTCCAGACCTGGTCCGCGAAGCTGCCGTCCCGCGTCCAGACCTCGGATCCCTCGTGGGCGTCGAGGTTGGTGTTGTCGAGGTACGACTGGACGGACTTGGTGAAGGAGTCGGGGGGCGCGGCCGCGGCCCCGGCCGGGTTCCCTGCCGCAACGAGGGTGCCCGTCAGCAGGGTCGTTGCCGCGGCCGCGAAGACCGCCTTGCCGGTGATACGCATTGCATCGCTCCATTCGGTCGAAACATGCGATCCGGAGAACAGCGCGAAGATTTCCATTCGCTTTTGCTCATGGCAAGTGCCGTAACCGGCCAACGATGCGCACCTATTCGCCCTTTATGCCGGAACCGATGCCTCCGGTCGCGACGCCGCCGGTCGTGGATCGGCCGCGAGCACCTCCTCGTCCGGACGGCCGTCAACCGGCTGCGGCCCGAGCCGCGAGACGGCGAGGGCGACCACGAGGTTCACGCCCAGCGCGAGCGCCCCGGCGTTCACGCCCCACAGCGGGTCGTGCTCCGTGAAGACCAGGGCGCACACCAGCGCCCCGCCCGCCACGAGTCCGCTCACCGCGCCCCACAGCGTCAGCCGACGCCACATCAGCCCCAGCAGGACCATCGGCACGAGCTGGGCCATCCCCTCGTACGAGATGAGGGAGAGCCGTACCAGCGTGTTCGGCGTGAGATACGTCAGGACGAGCGCGAGCCCGCCCGCCACGACCACCACGACCTGCGCCGCGACCCGCTGCCGCCGCGGCCGGTCCTTGAGCGCGGGCACCGTGCCGAGGACGCTCCTCCCCCACATCGTGCCGATGACCAGCATGAAGACGGCCATGGGCACGATCGACGAGAGCGCCGCGGCGACGCCCGTCAGGCCCACCGTCCACGCCGGCAGCGAGTCCACGACGAGCTTGAAGAGGGCGAGGTTGGACCCCGCGCCCGTCAGGCCCGGCACCACGAACAGGGCCGCCAGCCCCAGCAGCATCGGCACGAACAGCAGCACGTTGTAGAACGGCAGGAGCATCGCGTTGCGGCGCAGCGCGTCGGCGCTGCGGGCGCCGAGGTAGCCCGCGACGGTGGTCGGGAAGATGACGACCGTCAGCGAGTTGAGAAAGCTTGTGGTCGCGAACCAGGTCGCGTCGAGACCGCTGCCGCCGTGGCCGGTCAGCGTCAGCCAGTCGGGCTTCTCGGCCACCAGCCGGTCCAGGAAGGGCCCGTAGCCGTCGAAGTAGTGGTTCGGGACGTAGATCGCGAGGAAGCCGAGCGTGGCGATGACCAGCACGTCCTTCAGCACCGACACCCAGGCGCTGCCGCGCAGCCCGCTCACCACCACGAAGCCGGTCGTCACGGCGAAGGCGATGAAGTAGGCCCAGTTCAGGCTGATGGCGCCGTACGAGATCGTGGAGACCACGACACCCATGCCCGTGATCTGGAGCTGGATGTACGGCAGCAGACACACGGTCGCCAGGATCGCGACCACCGTGCCGAGCCAGGGCCGCCCGTACCGGTGGGCGACCATGTCGGTGATGGTGACGAGGCCGTGGCGGCGGGCGTACGACCACAGCGTCGGGCCGACGACGTAACCGATCGCGTAGCCGCAGGACATGTAGGCGATCACGTACAGAACGGGGGCGCCGTGGTTGTAGCCCCACCCGGCGGCACCCAGATAGCTGAAGCTCGTGTAGCCCTCACCGGCCATGAGCACCCAGATGAAGACGGTGCCGAGGCTGCGGCCGCCCACGGACCACTCGGCGATGCCGGTGGTGCGTCCGCGGCCGCGGACGGCGAGGAGGCCGAGGGCCACGGTGAACACCATGAAGACGCCGAAGACGGTCGTCGCGACCGCCGCGTTGCCGCTCACACGCGCCCTCGCTTCCGGTCGCCCCGCCAGGCGAGGAAGACGGCGGCGGGGGTGAGGAGGGTGGCGGCGAGCACCCAGAAGAAGAGGAAGGGCAGGCCGAAGATGACGGGCCGCACGCGGTCGGCGAGCGGAAGCGCCCCGAGGAAGAGGACGTACGGGGCGAGCAGCCACAGCAAGGTGGGACGTTTCAACACGGGGTGACCCTAACCGGGTCAGGTGTGCGGTGCCGTACGGGCCGGGCCCGTTCGGCACCGCCGGTACCCCCGGTGGGGGTTGCTCGCCGCTGCGGCGGATTCAAGGGCCCGGGGCCGGTCCTCGCCCCGCGGCGAACCGGAGAGGCCGGCTTACCCGCTGGGTTACCCTCCCAGCCCCCGCGTCAGGCCGTAGATGCACAGCCCCGCCAGCGCCCCCACCACCGTGCCGTTGATGCGGATGAACTGCAGGTCCCGGCCGATATGGGCCTCGATCTTCCGCGACGTGTGCTCCGCGTCCCAGCTCGCGACCGTGTCCGTGATGAGCAGCGTGATCTCGTCCTTGTACGTCGTGACGACGTACACCGCCGCGTCCTCCAGCCAGCCGTCCATCTTCTGCCGCAGCCGGTCGTCACCGGCCATCCGCGAGCCCAGCGACAGGATCCCCGCCCGCACCCGCAGCCGCAGCTCGCTCCGCTCGTCCTCCGCCGCCGCGACGATCATGGCGCGGACGGACGCCCACACCGACGCGATGACGTCCTGGACCTCGCCCCGGCCGAGCAGCTCGGACTTCAGGCGCTCCGTCCGGGCCCGGGTGTCCGTGTCGGACTGCAGGTCGCGGGCGAAGTCCGCGAGGAAGCGGTCGACGGCGCCGCGCGCCGGATGCTCCGGCATGTCCCGCATCTCGGCGGCGAAGCGCAGGAGTTCCTTGTAGACCCGCTCCCCGACCTTCCGGTCGACGAAGCGCGGCGTCCAGCCGGGCGCGCCGCCGGTGACGGCCTCCATCACGGAGTCGCCGTGCGCGACGAGCCAGTCGTGGGCGCGGACGCACACGAGGTCCACGACGCGCCGGTGCCCGCCGTCCGCGACGACCTTCTCCAGCATCGCGCCGATGCCGGGCGCGACCTCCGCGGCGTCGGCGCGCCGGGTGATGGCCTCGCCGACGACGGCCTGCACGTCGGAGTCGCGCAGGACGGTGAGCGCGCCGCGCACGGCCGTGGCCAGTTCGGCGGTGACGCGGTCGGCGTGTTCGGGGCGGGAGAGCCAGGCGCCGAGGCGGGAGGCGATGCCGACGGCGCGCAGCCGGAGCCGGACGACGTCGGCGGAGAGGAAGTTCTCTCCGACGAAGTCGCCGAGGCTCTGACCGAGCTGGTCCTTCTTGGTGGGGATGATGGCGGTGTGCGGGATGGGCAGGCCCATCGGGCGCCGGAAGAGGGCGGTGACGGCGAACCAGTCGGCGAGGGCGCCGACCATGCCGGCCTCGGCGGCGGCCGCCACGTAGCCGGCCCAGGCCCCCGCGCCCGCCGACTGGCCCCACTTCGCCAATCCGTACACCAGTGCGACCGTGAGCAGGAGGCCCGTGGCCAGGGCCTTCATGCGGCGGACGCCGCGGCGCTTCTCCTCGTCGGCCGGGCTGTAGGTGAGACTGCCCAGCGGAGCGGGCATCACCCGTTCGGCGGTATCCGCACCGCCGTCGGACCCGCCCTCGGACCCGCCTTCGGCACCCTCGGCACCGCCCTCCGCGCTCACGCCGCGCTCGCCTTCAGGCGACCGTTTCATCCGCACCACCCGTTCACACCATCCGTTCCAGCCGTCCCGGCCGCTCCGGCCGTCCCGGTCGGCGTCCGTTTCCGTGCAATGTCCTTACCCGGCCTACTACTGGAACGGACCGGGAGTTCCCCGCGTCTGACAAGTCGCATGTGACACGTTGCGTGACCCACCGGACCGAAGGGCGCTCCCCACGGGCGCACCCCGAGACCACCGTGGGATCATGGAACGGCGATCGGACCGCGAGGGCGCTGTTGCTGATCAGTCGCTGTTTCCGTCCCCGGTTCCGCACCCGGAGCTGCCGCTCCGCTCTCTTCCAGGAGACACCCGTCATGAACAGGCCACCCCTGCCCCGCGGTACGGCCTACGCCGTACTCGCCGCGCTGGCGGCCGTGGTGATCATCATCTCGACCGCGATATTCCTCGGGACCGGCGGCCGCGAGGGGCGGGCCGTGACCGGCACGCACGAGAACCGCGGCTCCGCCGAGCCCGCCGCCACGGGGCAGTGGGTGGGCTCCTGGGCCACCGCGCCGGCGGCGGCCGAGCCGAACACCGCCAAGGGCTACGCGGGCATGTCCATCCGGAACGTGGTCCACACCAGCATCGGCGGCACGGGTGCGCGCATCCAGCTCTCCAACCTGTACGGCACCGTGCCGCTCGCCGTCACGCACGCCTCGCTCGCCGTCGCCGCGGCCCCCGGCTCCCCCGCCGCCGCGCCCGGCAGCATGCAGCGCCTGACCTTCGCCGGGCAGCCCTCGGTGACCGTCCCGGCCGGCGGGTCGCTGCTCAGCGACCCGGTGCGGCTGGCCGTCCCGGCCGCGGCCGACCTGCTCGTCACCACGTACTCGCCGACCCCCTCCGGCCCGGTCACCTACCACCCGCACGCCCGGCAGACCTCCTTCATCGCCCAGGGCGACCACACCGAGGAGCCGCTCGGCACGGCGTACACGACGAAGACGCCGTACTGGCGCTACGTGTCGGCTGTCGACGTGTGGACGCAGGAGGCGCACGGCGCCGTCGTCGCGCTCGGCGACTCCATCACCGACGGCGTGACCGCCACCGCCGGCGCGAACCACCGCTGGACGGACTTCCTGGCCGCCCGGCTGCGCACGGAGCCGGGGGCGCCGCGCTACGGCGTCCTCAACGAGGGCATCAGCGGCAACCGCATCCTGCTGAGCAACTCGCCCAGCCCGACCGCGAACAATCTCAGCGGCCTGTCCCGCTTCGACCGCGACGTGCTCGGCCGCACGGGCGCCCGCGTCGTCGTCATCGCGCTCGGCGTCAACGACATCCTGCGCAAGCCGCAGGTCGACAACCCGCAGCACATCGTCGAGGGCCTGCGCACGATGGTGCGGCGCGCGCACGAGCGCGGACTGCGGGTGGTCGGCTCCACGCTGATGCCGTTCAAGGGGCACAAGGGCGTGGTGGAGCGGCAGGAGGTCACCCGGCAGGGCGTCAACCAGATCATCCGCTCGGGCGGCGTCTTCGACTCCGTCGTGGACTTCGACCGCACGCTGCGCGACCCGGCCGCCCCGGACCGGCTGCTCCCCGCGTACGACTCGGGGGACCACCTGCACCCGAGCGACGCGGGCTACGAGGCGATGGCGCGGGCGCTGGACGTGGAAACGCTGAAGGGCGAGGCGGCGGCCGCCCTGTGATTCCGGGGTAGGTGCGGGCTACGGCGCGGGGGGATTCCGCCGAACCCAGGCGGTGGGGGTGCTCGCCGTGGCGGCGGGCACTTTTCAGCGGCTTCGCCGCGGCAGGACTCACCGTGCCGGTGGCGCCCCATTCCGCCGGACCCACGCCGTGGGGGTTGTCCGCCGTCGCGGCGGGCACCTTTTCAGCGGCTTCGCCGCCGCCGGGCTCACCGTGCCGGTGGCGCCCCATTCCGCCGGACCCACGCCGTGGGGGTTGTCCGCCGTCGCGGCGGGCACTTTCTCAGCGGCTTCGCCGCGGCGGGGCCCGCCGGGCTGCCTGCACGTTTTCCCGCCGTGACGGCGGGAGGTATTTCAGCGGGCTTCCCCCGCTGCCGGGCCCGCCGGGCTGCCGGCGTTCTCTTCCGCCGCGGCGGCGAGCAACCACCGGCCGCCTGTCCGGCGGTGCCGGACCGCAACGGTCTGGGGTACGGGCTACTCCAGGGGTCGGCGCCGCTCCCCGCGGGACAGGCGCCGTTCCTCTCGGCGCTCCTCGCGGAGGCGGCGGCGTTCCGCCTTGGTGACCTTGCGGTCCACGCCCACGCCGCCCCAGAAGGCGAAGCCGGTGATGCGGACGCGGGGGGAGCCGGGCGTGCCCGCGCCGGAGGCCTTGTCGTCGAAGCCGCCCATGATGCCGACGCCGCCGACGTGCACGTCGAGCTCCGGCGGCACGGTGACCTGCATGCCGCCCATGATCGCGATGCAGCGGATGACGATCTCGCCGTCCTCGAAGCGCGCCTCGCGCAGGTCGATCTCGCCACCGCCCCAGAAGGCGAACGCGGTGAACCGGCGCGGCACCGTCCACGTGCCCTTGCGCTGGAAGCCGCCCATGACGCCGATGGCGACCGGCCCGCTCACGGGGCCGCCGCCGATGCGCCCGGCCCAGTCCGGCCCGGCCGGCGCCGGGGCCGACGCCGCCGCGCCCGCGGGCTTGGTCAGAGAGACGGCCGTGCCGCCGCCCGGCGCCGGCAGGTCCCGTACGAGTGGCTCCAGCTCGCCGTGCGTCTTCGCCTTGTACGCCGCTTCCAGGCGCTCCTCGAACTCCTCCATCGTGAGCCTGCCCTCGGCCACGGCCTCGCGCAGGGCCTCCGCAACGCGCTCCCGCTCGGCGTCCGAAGCGCGCATCTCTGGAAGTTCGCTCATCATACGAACAGCGTAGCCAGCGGAATTATCGATTCTGCCCTGCGCTCGGCAGGACACGGCAAGGAGCCGGAGGGAGACCGATAGGGGACATTCACCGCAACGGCCCCGCACGGGCGCATCTCGTACCGCATCCCGTCGTTGAACCGGAAAAGCGGCGGCCGCGGCGATCACGGGTTTTTCACCCGCCGGAGCGGACGGCCCACCCCCGGACGGCCGAGCCGGCAGGGCCGGACGCGGTACGCGCCATTGGCGCGGAACGCATGATGCGACAGTGTTCGACGGGGTGCACGACGTGTACGAAGCACAGCGGACCGCCCGACACGAGACCGCGCCGCCGTGACCGAACCAACGGCGGCGGCCGAGGAGTCCCTACAGACATGAGCGACGAGCACGCACAGCGGGCCGCCGGGGGCGGCCGTGGCGCACCGGCGGGCTGGGCGCCCAGGGAGACCAACGGCCCCGGACGCGGCGGGCACGGCGGCCGCACCGGCACACCGGGCCGACCGGACCGCCCCGGCGGGAACGGCAACGGCCGCCGCCCCCGCCGCACCGGCTGGCGCCGCCTCCTGCCCACCTGGCGCATGGTCCTCGGCGGCATCCTGCTCGTCGTCCTGCTCATCGCCGCCGGCCTCATCGCCGGCTACATGCTCGTGCAGATCCCCGCCGCCAACCAGGCCGCGGTCGCCGAGAGCAACGTCTTCCTCTACGCCGACGGCAGCCAGCTGGCCCGCGACGGCGAGGTCAACCGCGAGAGCGTGCCGCTCAGCAAGGTGCCCCGGGACGTGCAGCACGCCGTGCTCGCCGCCGAGGACCGCGACTTCTACTCCGAGTCCGCCGTGAACCCCGAGGCGATGCTGCGCGCCGCCTGGAACACCGTCACCGGCAAGGGCAAGCAGTCCGGCTCCACCATCACCCAGCAGTACGTCAAGAACTACTACCTGGGCCAGGAGCAGACGATCAGCCGCAAGGTGAAGGAATTCTTCATCGCCATCAAGCTGGACCGCGAGGAGAGCAAGGACGACATCCTCGAAGGCTATTTGAACACCAGCTACTTCGGCCGCAACGCCTACGGAATCCAGGCCGCCGCGCAGGCGTACTACGGCAAGGACTCCGACAAGCTCAACACCGCCGAAGGCGCCTATCTGGCCACGCTCCTCAACGCCCCCAGCCTCTACGACGTCGGCGCCCACCCCGAGAACCAGGCGCGCGCCACCGCCCGCTGGAACTACGTCCTCGACGGCATGGTCAAGAAGAAGTGGCTCGGCAAGGCCGACCGCGACGCCATGAAGTTCCCCGCTCCCGGCAAGGCACGGGCCCGGCTCGGCATGTCCGGCCAGCGCGGCTACCTGGTCGAGGCGGTCAAGGACTACCTCACCACCAACAAGATCGTCGACGAGCAGACGCTCGCCCGCGGCGGCTACCGCATCACCACCACCGTCGAGAAGAAGAAGCAGGACGCGTTCGTCAACGCCGTACAGAAACAGCTCATGGACGAGCTCAGCGACGACCGCGCCGTCGACCGGTACGTACGGGCCGGCGGAGCCTCCATCGACCCGCGGACGGGCCGGGTCGTCGCCCTCTACGGCGGCATCGACTACACCAAGCAGTTCGTCAACAACGCCACCCGCCGCGACTTCCAGGTCGGCTCCACCTTCAAGCCGTTCGTCTTCACCTCGGCCGTCGCGAACGACGCGTCCACCCAGGACGGGCGCACCATCACCCCCAACACCCGCTACGACGGCACGAACAAGCGCCCCGTGCAGGGCCCGAACGGGCCCGTCGGCTACGCGCCCGCCAACGAGGACGACATCTCGTACGGGCAGATCTCCGTCACCAAGGCCACCGACCTGTCCGTCAACGCCGTCTACGCGCAGATGGCCCAGGACGTCGGCCCCGGCAAGGTCAAGGACACCGCCGTCGCCCTCGGCATCCCCGAGAACACCCCCGACCTCAACGCCAACCCCTCCATCGCGCTCGGCGTCGCCAACGCCAGCGTCCTGGACATGACCCAGGCGTACGCGACGCTCGCCAACCACGGGCGGCACGGCGCGTACACCCTGGTCGACAAGGTCACCAAGGGCGCCGAAGTCGTCCCGCTGCCGAACCAGGACGTCAAGCAGGCCGTCACGCGCACCGCCGCCGACACCACGACCTCGGTCCTGGAGAGCGTCGTCGACAACGGCACCGGGCGGGGCGCGCAGGCCGCGGGGCGGCCCGCGGCCGGCAAGACGGGCACCGCGGAGGACGACAAGGCCGCGTGGTTCGCGGGCTACACCCCCGACCTCGCGACCGTCGTCGCCGTGATGGGCCAGGACTCCGACACCGGCGAGCACAAGTCGCTCTACGGCGCCGCCGGGCAGGCCCGGATCAACGGCGGCGGGTTCCCGGCCGACATCTGGGCCGCGTACACGCGCGCCGCGCTCGCCGGGACCTCGGTCAAGGACTTCGACCTGGAGCTGGAGAGCGGGGCCCGGCTGCCCACCATGGAGCCGACGATCCCGGCGCCGCCGACCTCCTCCGCGCCGCCGTCGATCCCGGCGCCGCCGACGCCGCCCACGACCTCCATCCCGCCGCTGCCGCCGACCGGGCCGCCCCCCGGCTTCCCGACCCGGCCGCCTACGGGGCCGCCCTCGATCCCGGGGCTGCCCACGTTCATCCCGAACGAGCCGAAGGGCGGGGGTGTGGGGCTGGACGGGGGGCTGCTCGGGGACTACTGAGCGGAAGAGCGCCGAAGGCGTACGTCAGTGGCCCGACGTCGCCTTCAGGCCCACCACCGCCACCAGCAGCAACACTATGAAGAAGATCCGCGCCGCCGTCGCCGGCTCGCCCAGGACCAGGATGCCCAGGACCGCCGCGCCCGCCGCGCCGATGCCCACCCACACCCCGTAGGCCGTACCGATGGGCAGGGACTTCGCCGCCTGCGACAGCAGCAGCATGCTCGCCGCGATACCCGCGACGGTGAACACGCTCGGCCACAGCCGGGTGAACCCGTCGGTGAACTTCATGCCGATCGACCAGCCGACTTCCAGCAGACCGGCGACGGCGAGCAGGACCCATGCCATGACGGCACCTCCGTGGAGAGAACTTCCAGGTGGTGCGTCGTCTTGTCCTGACCCGGTACGGCGCGTCTCGTCGGGTACCTACGACCGTAGCAAACCCGGAGGCAGCAGACCCGAAGGCGGCAAACTCAGAGGTACAGACCCGTGGAGTCCTCGGACCCCTCCAGCCGCTCCGCCGCCACCGCGTGCAGGTCGCGCTCGCGCATCAGCACGTACGCCACGCCCCGGACCTCGACCTCCGCGCGGTCCTCCGGGTCGTACAGCACCCGGTCGCCCGGCTCCACCGTCCGCACGCTCTGCCCGACCGCCACCACCTCGGCCCAGGCCAGCCGGCGGCCCACCGCCGCCGTCGCGGGAATGACGATGCCACCGGAGGACCGGCGCTCGCCCTCCGGGATGTCGGTCCGGACCAGCACGCGGTCGTGCAGCATCCGGATGGGCAGCTTGTCGTGGGTGGTGTTCGTACTCACGCAGACGACCGTACCTGTCCGCACGCGGCACCGCCGCCACAGATCGCGGATCCGCCGATGTGACCTGCGCCCGCCTGCCCCCGCCGTACGCCCGCCGCACGCGCCCGCCGCACGCCCGCCCGGCGCCCGGCCTGCCGCCTGCTTCCCGCTGCTTCCCGCTACTTCCCGCGCTTGCGCGAGACCGTGATCAAGCCGATCACGCCCACCGCGACCATGGCCACCGGCACGATCCGGTCCAGCCGCGGGGCGCCGTCCTCCGTCGTGAAGCGCGCCTTGGCGTCCTCCAGCAGCCGGTGCGCCGTGGCGCAGGCGCGGCCCGCGGTGTGGTCCACCTTCGCGGCGACCTTCGCCTTCGCGTCGCCCATGATCGTGGCCGGGTGCATGCGCACGCCGATCTCGTCGAGCGTCACGGCGAGCTCGTTCCGCCTGCGGGCGATGTCCGCCTCGATCTGCGCAGGGGTCCTGGCATCCGACACCGCGCTGCCTCCGTCGTCTCGATAAGAGTGATGATGAGTGATGACGACAGTCTGTCAGCTCACCGGACCCCGTGCCCCGCGGCACCCCCGATCGGGCCGCTTCCCCGTGCCGGTGACTACGCTCGGCACGAGAAGCCGACCGGAAGCCGACCGGCGGCCACCGACCGGCCACCGACCCGGCCACCGCCCCGAGGAGAGCCATGAGCGAGCGACTGCAGCCCGGCGACACCGCCCCCGCCTTCACCCTGCCCGACGCCGACGGCAACCCGGTCTCGCTCGCGGACCGCAAGGGCCGCAAGGTGATCGTCTACTTCTACCCGGCCGCCCTCACCCCCGGCTGCACCAAGCAGGCCTGCGACTTCACCGACAACCTCGACTTCCTCGCCGGCCACGGCTACGACGTGATCGGCGTCTCCCCCGACAAGCCGGAGAAGCTCGCGAAGTTCCGCGACAAGGAGAGCCTCAAGGTCACGCTCGTCGGCGACCCGGAGAAGAAGGTGCTGGAGGCGTACGGCGCGTTCGGGGAGAAGAAGCTGTACGGGAAGACGGTGACCGGCGTCATCCGGTCGACGGTGATCGTCGACGAGGAAGGCCGTGTGGAGCGGGCGCTGTACAACGTGAAGGCCACCGGGCACGTAGCGAAGATCATCAAGGACCTGGGGCTGTAAGCACCCCGAAAACCGGTGGGTCGCCGGGCGGGATCACGCCCGTCCGGCGCCACCGTCCTCCTCCGGAGACTCCGGTTCCGACTCCGGAAGGTCCAGCACCGCCCGCGCGCCGCCGCCCTCCGCCGTGCCGAACTCCAGCCGGGCCCCCAGCACCACCGCCTGCCCCACCGCGATCGTCAGCCCCAGCCCGTGCCCGGTGCCCCGCTCCGGGGCCGCCGTGCGGAAACGGCGCGGGCCCTGGTCCACCAGGTCCGGCGGATAGCCGTCACCGTGATCGCGCACCACGATCCGCGTGCCCTCCACCGTGACCTCGATCGGCGGCTTCCCGTGCTTCGCCGCGTTGGCCAGGAGGTTCACCAGGATCCGCTCCACCCGGCGGGCGTCCGTCGCCACGATCCGGCCCTCGCCGACCACCTCGATCGCCACGTCGTCCACGCCGCGCTGGCCCTGCGCCCGCTTGACGATCCCCCTCACCAGCGACGGCAGCTCCACCGCGTCCAGCTGGGCGCGCTCCCGGCCCGCGTCCAGCCGGGACACCTCCAGCAGGTCCTCCACGAGCACCCGCATCGTCTGCGCCCGCTCGCGCACCATCTCCACCGCCCGCGGGTGCGGCAGCAGCTCCGCCGACGCCACCAGCCCGGCCACCGGCGTGCGCAGCTCGTGCGCCACGTCCGCCGTGAACTCGCGCTCCGCCTCCACCCGCGCCGCCAGCGACGTCGCCATGTGGTGCACCGAGCGGCCCAGCTCCGCGACCTCGTCCCGGCCGCCCGCCGCCAGCGCCTCCGCGTCCGGCGGCTCGCCCGCCGCGATCCGCCGCGCCGCCGCCGCACTCGTCCGCAGCCGCCGCGACAGGCTCTGCGCCACGAACCACGCGACCACCGCCATCAGCGCCACCGTCGCCGCACCCGCCACGACCAGCGCCTTGTCCAGCGCCGTCATCAGGGGATCGCGGTCCGGGTAAGGCGCCGACACCGACAGCACCTTGTCGCCGCCGACGGACGTGGCCGCCCACACCCGCGGATCCTCGCCGCCGCTGATGTACGTCCCCGAGCGGCCCCGGGCCACCGCCCGCGCCAGCGGGAACGGCAGCGCGGCGTCGTCCAGTTGGGCGCCCAGGGCCAGCGTGCTGTCGCGCTGGTAGATCTGCAGGGCCGAGCTCAGCAGGTCGTCCTGATAGGCCTGGGCCTGCCGGTCGCGCTCCGCCGCGGAGATGTGGTGCACGGCCAGCCCCAGCACCACGACGGCGAGCGCGGTGACGAAGGAGATCGCGAGGGCGATCCGGCCACGGATACCCATCACGCGATCGTGTACACCTCTTTCGCCTTCGCATGGGGGGTGGCGCCCGTGTAACTGACCTCGATGCCCGTGAAAGCCATCATGCCGTCGACCTTCGTGACGTCGTAGAGCCGCAGCCGCGCCGGGAAGGAGGCCGGCGAACCGCCCCCGGCCGCGCCCGAGACCAGCACCACGCCCGAGCCGTCCGCGCCGTCGGCGCCGAACGAGTCCCACTTGATGTCACTGGCCACCACGCCCGCGTTGGAGCAGTTCAGCGTGATGATCTTCGGCTCGACGACCGGCTTGCCGACGCCGCACTCGCGCACGCCCGGCATCTCCCGCGGCCCCGCCGTGTCCTCGGCCGTCGCCTCCGGCTCCCGCGGCGGGAGCGACTTCTGCGCCGCCGCCGTCTTGGGGGCGTCGGCCACCACGCCCGAGCGGTCCCCGGCCGCGCAGTACCAGACGCCGCCGACGGCGAGCACCGTCACCACCGCGAAGATCGCCAGGGCGGTGCGCACGCCGGGCCGGCGGAGCGCCACACGGTCGGCCATCGGCCTCTCTCTCTGGTGTCTTGCAGAACTTCCGGGGTCCGGCTGTGCGGCCCCGCTGTGAGGGACGGTGAAATCGGGCCGCGCGTTCCCTTCATGCCTATATCAGCTTCCGCCGCCCGCCGCCTCGCGGGCCGCCCGCCGGGCGTGACCAATCTCCCTATCGGGGGGCGCACCGGTTTGAGCCGCGGCGCAGCGTGCAGACGCAGGCGCGTACACACGTCACACCGCCGAAGCGTGAGGGGGCCGAGCCGTGCCCAACGGCAGCACCACGGAAGCCGAGACCGGAAACGGGAACGGCACGGGGAACGGGAACGGAAGCGGGAACGGGAACGGGAACGGTCGTGCGAACGGGCACGGCAACGGCCACGACCCGGCCGCGGTCAGACGCCACCCGGCCCTCTTCCGGGCCGTCGCCCGCCGCCGCAACCCCCGCCTGCGGCGCACCGACATCACCGTCACGGACGAGCGGACCGTGAGACGGGCCGTCAAGGCGGCGGCGCTCGGCAACGCCATGGAGTGGTTCGACTTCGGCATCTACAGCTATCTCGCGGTCACCCTCGGGGACGTCTTCTTCCCCTCCGGCAACGACACGGTGCGCCTGCTGTCGTCCCTCGCGACCTTCGCCGTCGCCTTCCTCGTCCGGCCCCTGGGCGGGATGTTCTTCGGCCCGCTCGGCGACCGGGTGGGCCGCAAGCGGGTGCTGGCCCTGACGATGGTGCTGATGGCCTCCGGCACCTTCGCCATCGGCCTGATCCCTTCGTACGCGGCGATCGGCTTCTGGTCGCCGGTGCTGCTGATCTGCTTCCGGATGCTGCAGGGCTTCTCCACGGGCGGGGAGTACGGGGGCGCGGCCACCTTCATCGCCGAGTACGCGCCGGACAAGCGCCGCGGCTACTTCGGCAGCTTCCTGGAGTTCGGCACCCTCGCCGGCTACGTCGGCGCGGCCGGCCTCGTCACGGCCATGACGTCGGCGCTCGGCAGCACGGCGATGACGGACTGGGGCTGGCGGGTGCCCTTCCTCGTCGCCGGGCCGCTCGGGCTCGTGGGCCTGTACCTGCGGCTGCGGCTGGAGGACACCCCGGCCTTCCAGAAGCTGGAGGAGGAAGAGCACACGGGCACGGAGCTCAAGCAGATCTTCACCACCCAGTGGGCGAGGCTCCTGCTCTGCGTGGTCCTGGCCGGGGCGTACGGCATCACGGACTACATGCTGCTGTCGTACATGCCGACCTACCTGACCGACCAGCTCGGCTACGACGACGCGCACGGCCTGCTGATCCTCATCGCGACGATGGTGCTGCTCATGGCGGTCATCACGGGCGTGGGACGGCTGAGCGACCGCGTCGGCCGCAAGCCGCTGCTGACGGCGGGCATGGGCGGCTTCGTCGTCCTGTCGGCCCCGGCGTTCCTGCTGCTGAAACAGGGCGGCCTGCCCGCGGTCCTCGGCGGCATGCTGATGCTCGGCGTGCCCTTGGTGTGCCTCCTGGGCACCATGTCCGCCGCCCTCCCGGCCCTCTTCCCCACCCCCGTCCGCTACGGCTCCCTCGCCATCGGCTACAACCTCTCCACGTCCCTCTTCGGCGGCACGACCCCGCTGGTGATCACGGCCCTGATCCACGCCACGGGCAGCGACATGGCGCCCGCGTTCTACACGGCGGGCGCGGCCGTCGTCGGCATGGCCGCCGTCGCCTTCATGCGCGAGACGGCGCGGCGGCCGCTGGAGGGGTCACCGCCGTCGGTGGCCACGAAGGAGGAAGCGGAAGAGATCGTCACTTCCCGCTCCCCCGACCCGAAGTTCTGACGCCCCGGCCGATCGGTCCCCGGTCCGGCGTACTCCTGCCCAGTCCCGCTCCGCCTACAGGGGCGGCGGTCCGCCCGATACCATGGGTCAGCATCTCGCGGCCGTGGTGGAATTGGCAGTCACGCTGGGTTTAGGTCCCAGTGGGGTAACACCCGTGAGGGTTCGAGTCCCTCCGGCCGCACAGACGCGAAAAGGGCCGTTCCGCTCCGGCGGGACGGCCCTTTTCGCATGCGCTCAGCCCAGCAGTTCGCGGACCACCGGGACCAGGGCGCGGAACGCCTTGCCGCGGTGGCTGATCGCGTTCTTTTCGTCCGCCGTCAGTTCGGCGCAGGTGCGGGTCTCGCCGAGGGGCTGGAGGATCGGGTCGTAGCCGAAGCCGCCGCCGCCCGCGGGCTCGTGGCGGAGGGTGCCCTCCAGGCGGCCCTCGACGACGCGTTCCGTGCCGTCCGGGAGGGCCAGGGCCGCCGCGCAGGCGAAGTGCGCGCCGCGGTGCTCGTCGGCGATGTCGCCGAGCTGGGCCAGGAGGAGGTCCAGGTTGGCCTTGTCGTTGCCGTGGCGGCCGGCCCAGCGGGCGGAGAAGATGCCGGGGGCGCCGCCGAGGACGTCGACGCACAGGCCCGAGTCGTCGGCGACGGCCGGGAAGCCGGTGGCCCGGGCGAGGGCGTGGGCCTTGAGGAGGGCGTTCTCGGCGAAGGTGACGCCGGTCTCCTTGACGTCGGGGATCTCGGGGTAGGCGTCGGCGCCGACGAGTTCGACGTCGAGGCCGGCGCCTTCCAGGATGGCGCGGAGCTCGGTGACCTTGTTGGCGTTGCGGGTGGCGAGGATCAGGCGCTTCATGGGGTGATTATCCCGGGAAGTCCCGGGCCCGCTTCGCCGTGCCCGCCTCAACGTGCCTACTTCGACGTGCACACCTTGGACAGCTCGCCCGCCGCGTCCGTCAGCGGCGTCAGGTCGGGCGTCCTGTCGTCGCGCAGGGCGTCGCGGACGTTGCCGATGGCCTTCTGGAGGTGGTCGAGGGCCTTGCCGACGTCGACGTTGCTGCTCTTGTCCTTGAGCTTCTTCGTGTCCTTCTCAAGGTTGTCGAGGATCTTGCCGGCGTTGCCGGTGTCGGTCGCCGTGTCGGTGACGCTGCGCTGGAGGTCGTCGACGTCGTTCGATATCTCGATGCCGAGGCGGGCGCAGTCCACGGCCTTCTGGGCGGTTGCGCAGCCGGCGGCGAGCGGTAGGGCGAGTGCGGCGGCGGCCAGCAGCAGGGTCTTCTTGTGTGCGGGCACGGGGTCCCCTCCCCTTGGGACGGCTACGGGCGTACGGCGGAGCTGTCGTCCTGTCCGTACGCCCGTAGGAACGCTTGTGATCCGCTCCGCGGTTGCTTGCGGCCGCTTACAGCGTTGCGGCGAGGGCCTCGCGCTGTGCCGCGTCGAGGGCGGTGCAGCCGCTGACGGCGAGGTCGAGGAGGGCGTTGAGCTCTTCGCGGGCGAAGGGCTCGGCCTCGGCGGTGCCCTGGACCTCGACGAAGCGGCCGTCGCCGGTGCAGACGACGTTCATGTCGGTCTCGGCGCGGACGTCCTCCTCGTAGCAGAGGTCGAGGAGCGGGACGCCGTCGACGATGCCGACGCTGACGGCGGAGACGGTGCCGGTGAGCGGCTTGCGGCCGTGCTTGACGAGCTTCTTGCCCTGGGCCCAGGTGATGGCGTCGGCGAGGGCGACGTAGGCGCCGGTGATGGCGGCGGTGCGGGTGCCGCCGTCGGCCTGGAGGACGTCGCAGTCGAGGACGATGGTGTTCTCGCCGAGGGCCTTGAAGTCGATCACGGCGCGCAGGGAGCGGCCGATGAGGCGGGAGATCTCGTGGGTGCGGCCGCCGATCTTGCCGCGGACGGACTCGCGGTCGCCGCGGGTGTTGGTGGAGCGCGGCAGCATCGAGTACTCGGCGGTGACCCAGCCCTCGCCGCTGCCCTTGCGCCAGCGGGGAACGCCCTCGGTGACGCTGGCGGTGCAGAAGACCTTGGTGTCTCCGAAGGAGATGAGGACGGAGCCCTCGGCGTGCTTGCTCCAGCCGCGCTGGATGGTCACGGGGCGGAGCTGGTCGGGCGTGCGGCCGTCGATGCGAGACATGGTGATGAGCCTACTGGCTCGCCGCGTACGCGAAGGGCCCCGTTCCGGTTCGCTGGGAATCCGGGGCGGGGCCCTTCGGGGTGAGCTCAGCGGCTCACATCATGTCTTCGATCTCCGCGGCGATCGGGTCGGCGTCGGTGCCGATGACGACCTGGATGGCGGTGCCCATCTTGACGACGCCGTGGGCGCCGGCGGCCTTGAGGGCCGCCTCGTCGACGAGCTCGGGGTCGTTCACCTCGGTGCGGAGCCGGGTGATGCAGCCCTCGATCTCCTCGATGTTGTCGATGCCGCCGAGGCCGGCGACGATCTTCTCAGCCTTGCTGGCCATGTGCACTCCTGGTTGTCTTCGGCCCTTCGGCGGTACCACCGACCGGCTTCCCCACGGTAAACCACGTTCAGCCCAACTATGCGGGCGAAATGTCCGCCACCCGGCAAATGATGGCGACACCCACAAGCGCGCATGAGTGGTCTACACCAGTATGCGGCAAGCACCGAGTGGACCGTCGCCGGGGCGGCGGCCGGGAGGACGCACATGAGTACGGACGCCGCGGCCGCGCCCGGCCGGAACCGGTGGCGGGAGCGCTGGCAGACCCTCTTCTCGAACCTGCAGAAGATGGGCCGCAGCCTTCAGCTGCCCATCGCGGTGCTCCCGGCCGCGGGCATCCTCAACCGGCTCGGCCAGCCCGACGTCTTCGGCAAGGACGGGCTGGGCTGGACGGACGTGGCGAAGGTCTTCGCGGGCGCGGGCGGCGCGCTGCTGGACTCGGCGCTCGGCCTGCCGCTGCTGTTCTGCGTGGGCGTGGCCATCGGGATGGCGAAGAAGGCGGACGGCTCGACGGCGCTGGCCGCCGTGGTGGCCTTCCTCGTCTACTTCTCGGTGCTGCACCAGTTCCCGGAGGACTGCCCGCGCGAGTCGAAGTTCGGCGGGGCGGGGCTGTGGAGCGGGGTGTGCGTCTCCATGGGCGGGCAGGCGTCCCCGGCGAGCTTCCAGAACCCGGGGGTCTTCGGCGGCATCGTGATCGGGCTGCTGAGCGCGTGGTTCTGGATGCGCTTCCACCGGGTGCGGCTGGTGGACTGGCTGGGCTTCTTCAACGGGCGCCGGCTCGTGCCGATCCTGATGTCGTTCGTCGCACTGGCCTTCGCGGTGGTCTGCCTGTTCGTCTGGCCGCCGGTCGGCGACGCGCTGACGAGCTTCAGCAAGTGGCTGTCGGACCTGGGCTCGGCGGGGTCGGGCGTCTTCGGCGTGGCGAACCGGGCGCTGCTGGTGGTGGGGCTCCACCAGTTCCTCAACACCTTCATGTGGTTCCAGTTCGGCGACTACACCAAGCCGGACGGCACGGTGGTGCACGGCGACATCAACCGCTTCCTGGCGGGCGACCCGCACGCGGGCCAGTTCACCACGGGTTTCTTCCCGATCATGATGTTCGCGCTGCCGGCGGCGGCGCTGGCCATCGCGCACTGCGCGCGGCCGGACCGGCGCAAGGCGGTCGCGGGCATGATGCTCTCGGTCGGCCTGACCTCGTTCGTCACGGGGATCACCGAGCCCATCGAGTACTCGTTCCTCTTCATCGCGCCCGCGCTGTACGTGGTGCACGCGCTGCTGACGGGCGTGTCCATGGCGGTGAGCTGGGGGCTGGGGGTGCACGACGGCTTCAGCTTCTCGGCGGGCCTGATCGACTATGTGATCAACTGGGGGCTGGCGACGAGACCGTGGCTGATCATTCCGATCGGGCTGTGCTTCGCGGTCGTCTACTACGTGATTTTCCGGTTCGCGATTACGAAGTTCGACCTGCCGACTCCGGGGCGTGAACCGGAAGAGGTCGCGGAGGAGATCGAGCGCGGCAACGTCAAGGACTAGCGGCACGCGACAAGGGACCATCTGCACTGTGAAGGGATAATCGCTCCCCGTCACGAGCCCCCGCCGGGCGCCCGCGGGGGCTTTCGGCTGTGTCGGAAGCCACTCGGAACCAACCAGGAAGCACGGATTCCTTTATCCCGGACTCACGTGCTACAACATGGTCTAAACCACTCAGTGGTGTAGACCAAAAGCGGGCCCACCCCCTTCCCCCGAGCGCCCGCCTCACCTGGAGGAATCCGATGAGTAAGAGCGCCAAGGCGGCAAAGGCGGCGCCTGACGACGCCGCTTCGCCGGAGAAGAAGGACGCGGAGAAGCCCGCGGACAAGACCGCGGACAAGACGGCGGACAAGGCCGCGGACAAGACGGCGGCCAAGACCGCCGACAAGAAGCCCGCGAAGAAGAAGGACGCCGCTCCCGCCGAGAAGAAGAAGTTCGGCGCCGGCGCCATGGCGATCGCCCAGCGCATCGGCCGCAGCCTGATGCTGCCCGTCGCGGTGCTCCCCGCCGCCGCGCTGATGGTCCGCCTCGGCCAGGACGACATGCTGGGCCGGGCGTCGTTCCCCGCGTTCCTCAACAAGATCGCCGAGTTTATGTCCGCCGGCGGCGGCGCGATCCTCGACAACATGGCGCTGCTCTTCGCCGTGGGCGTCGCGATCGGCTTCGCCAAGAAGTCGGACGGCTCGACGGCCCTGGCCGCCGTGGCCGGCTACCTCGTCTTCTCCAAGGTGCTCGGCACCTTCACCGACGGCAGCCTCCCGAAGAAGGAGGCCGTGGTCGACCACAAGGTCGCCATGGTGGAGCAGGCCGTCGACGCCAAGGTCCTCGGCGGCGTCGTGATGGGCCTCGTGGTCGCGCTGATATACCAGCGCTTCTACCGCACCAAGCTGCCCGACTGGGCGGGCTTCTTCGGCGGCCGCCGCCTGGTGCCGATCCTCTCCTCCTTCGCGGGTCTCCTCATCGGTGTCGTCTTCGGCTACATCTGGCCGTTCCTCGGCACGGGTCTGCACAACTTCGGCGAGTGGCTGGTCGGCTCCGGCGCGGTCGGCGCGGGCATCTTCGGCGTCGCCAACCGCGGTCTGATCCCGGTCGGCATGCACCACCTGCTCAACTCCTTCCCGTGGTTCCAGGCCGGCTCGTACGACGGTCCCAAGGGCACCGTCAACGGCGACATCGCCCGCTTCCTCGCCGGCGACCCGAACGCCGGCCAGTTCATGACCGGCTTCTTCCCGATCATGATGTTCGCGCTGCCGGCCGCCTGCCTGGCGATCGTCCACTGCGCCCGCCCCGAGAACCGCAAGGTCGTCGGCGGCATGATGTTCTCCCTCGCGCTCACCGCCTTCGTCACCGGCGTCACCGAGCCGATCGAGTTCACGTTCATGTTCGTCGCGCCGGTGCTCTACGCGATCCACGCGCTGCTGACCGGTGTCTCGATGGCCCTGACCTGGGCGCTCGGCATGAAGGACGGCTTCGGCTTCTCGGCCGGCGTCATCGACTTCCTGCTGAACCTGGGCATCGCCTCCAAGCCCTGGCTGCTGGTTCTCGTGGGCCTCGCCTTCGCCGCGGTCTACTACGTGGTCTTCCGCTTCGCCATCGTGAAGTTCGACCTCAAGACCCCCGGCCGGGAATCCGCGGAGGAGTCGGCCGAATTGAACGCCTGACGCCTCGCCTGAACACCGCAGGCAAATGCCCCCGAAATCCCTGGGATTTCGGGGGCATTTGCGTATGCGTTCCCGGAAAACAACCGAAAGCAACCGGAAAACAACCGGTGAGCAAACGCCGGCCGCGGCCTCGCCGGGAAGCGCAAAGGAAGCGGGAGTCAGACCTCGTACACCGCGCCCGCGCGGGCGAGTTCGACCGGCCCGTCGTAGACGGCGCGCGCGTCACGCAGATTGGTCAGCGGGTCCGTCCACGGCGGGATGTGGGTGAGCACCAGCCGGCCCGCACCGGCCCGCGCGGCGTGCTCGCCGGCCTCGCGGCCGTTGAGGTGGAGGTCGGGGATGTCCTCCTTGCCGTGGGTGAACGAGGCCTCGCAGAGCAGCAGGTCGGCGCCGTCGGCCAGCGCGTGCAGCTCCTCGCAGGGACCGGTGTCGCCGGAGTAGACCAGCGCGCTGCCGTTGTGCTCGACGCGGAAGGCGAAGGCCTCCACGGGGTGGCGCACCCGGTCCGTGCGGACGGTGAGGGGACCCACGGAGAAGGTGCCCGGGGAGAGGGTGCGGAAGTCGAACACCTCGCGCATGCAGGTGTCGTCGGGCACGTCCCCGTAGGCGGTGGCCAGCCGGTGCTCGGTGTCGGCCGGCCCGTAGACGGGGATGGCCTCGGCCCGGCCGCCCTCGTGCCGGTAGTAGCGGGCCACGAAGTAGCCGCACATGTCGATGCAGTGGTCGGGGTGCAGGTGCGAGAGCAGGATGGCGTCGAGGTCGTAGAGACCGATGTGGCGCTGCAGCTCGCCGAGGGCTCCGTTGCCCATGTCGAGGAGCAGCCGGAAGCCGTCGGCCTCGACGAGGTAGCTCGAACAGGCCGATTCCGTGGACGGGAACGACCCCGAGCATCCGACGACGGTGAGCTTCATGCGGGCCTGAACCTCCGTTGACTCGTGACGGGGGGCCATGCGGTCCGTCGAGCGTAAGGCGCGAAGGGGACGGCCGCTCCTCCGTGAGGTGGGGTTGTGGCTGAAGTCACCGGTACGGACGGTACGGACACGTCTGGGCGGGCGGCGCAAGGGGGGTTCCGGGCGGATCCCGGCTGCGGGACGATGAGTGGCCGCATAGTCATGTAATCCGGCGCATCGGTCAGCGGGCTTGCGGTGCGGCGGGCACGGCAGGAAGCAGAGGTGGCGTATGCGGCGCCCCACGCAGTTCGCGACGGCCCTGGTCTCCTTCCTGACCGCGCTGGTGCTGCCGCTCGCCACCAACCTGGCGAGCGGTTCGGTCCCCGGCCCCGTGCGGCCGTATCTGTGGCTGGCGTGGCCGGCGGCCGCCGTATCGGCCACCGCGGCGGCCGTGTTGGAGGCCCGGCGCCGGCGCGCGCCCGCGGGCGGCGGCACGGACGGCCCCGGCGAAGCGGTGCTGCTGCATCGGGCCGCGGACCAGCTCGCCCGTACGCTGCACGGCCAGTGGACGGCCGAGGCGGAGCTGCGGATGCTGCACCGGCCGCGGCCCCTGCACGTGCGGTGGGCGACGACCAGGCGGCCGGTGGCCGGCGACCCTGCGGGAGTGCTCGACCGGAACACGGTCGGCGGACGGCCGCTGCGGCTGCGCCTGCGGGGCGGGATCGGCGGGACGGGAGGAATCAGCGGGAGCAGCGCGAGCGCCGGGGCCGGCGGGAGCGACAGCGTGGCCGCGGTCTTCACCCGGCTTCCCCGGCGGCGGCTGGTGGTCATCGGGGAGCCCGGCGCGGGCAAGACCGTCATGGCCATCCTGCTCACCCTCGACCTGCTGGAAGAGCGGCAGGCCCACGGCAGCGGCCCGGTGCCGGTCCTGCTCACGCTCTCGTCCTGGGACCCGCGCACCGAGCACCTGCACACGTGGGCGGCCCGCCGGCTGCTGGAGGAGTACCCGGCGCTGGCGAACGCCGCGGTGTTCGGGCCGGACGCGGCCCGGCGGCTGGTGACGGAGGGGCTGGTGCTGCCGGTCCTCGACGGCCTGGACGAGATGCCCGTCCCGCTGCACGCCAAGGCGATCGAGGCCCTGGACGGCATCTCCCCCGGCGCGCCCTTCGTGCTCACCTGCCGCAGCGAGGAGTACGAGGCGGCGGTCGTCGCCGGGGGAACGGTGCTGGCCACGGCCGCGGTGGTGGAGCTGGAGCCGGTGGGGGTGCGGGAGGTGATCGCCTTCCTGACGGCGCACGGGGTGGCGGGCGGCGACCGGTGGGCGGCCGTCGCGGCCCGATTACGGGCAGACCCCGGCGGGGCGCCGGCGAAGGTCCTCTCGTCGCCGCTGATGTCGGCGCTGGCGCGGGTCGTCTACACGGATCCGGCCAGGGATCCGGCGGAGCTCCTGGACCCGGTGCGGTTCGCGGACCCGGCGGCCATCGAGGACCACCTGCTGGACGCCTTCATACCCGCGGTGTACGCGCACCGGCCGCCGCCGCCCACGGCCGGGGACGCACCGGGCGGCGCGCCGCCCCTCTTCCCGGCCGCGGCGGCCCGCACGTGGCTGACGTTCCTCGCCGGGCATCTGCAACGGCAGCGGACGCGCGAACTGGCCTGGTGGCGGCTGCACCAGGCCCTCCCGCGCACCGTCCGGCTCACGGGCGCGCTCGCCCTGCAACTGCTGACGGGCCTGATCGTCGCGCTGGGCATGGCGGTGGCCGCGCCGCTCGGTGTCGCCTTCGCGGCGGGGCTCTCCGGGGGTTTCGGAGCGGGGCTGGTGGTCGTCCCGCCGGCCCGGCCGGGCTTCGTCAACATCCGGGTCCGCGGCCGCAGGCGGCTGTTCGTCCGGAGGCTCGCGCAGGGCCTGGCCCTCGGGCTCGTTCTGATGCTGGGCTGCGGGGTGGGCATCAGCGCCGCGGCGGTCCTCGGCGTCGGGGTGGAGGGCGGGCCCTGGGCGGTGGCCAAGGCGGTGTTCGTGGGCGGTCTGGGGGTCGGGACCGCCTTCGGCGCCATGCTGTGGCTGAACGTGCCCGCGGACACGATCCGCTCACGGAACCCGATGTCCGTCCTGCGCGACGACCGGACCGTGATCGGCGTGCGCGTCCTGGTGGAGTCCTTCGGGTCGGGGCTCCTGGCCGGACTGCTGATGTCCCGGCCGTACTCCGGGCTGAGGATCGGCATCGCCCCCGCGCTGGCCTTCGGGTTCGGCGCCGGGCTCGCGCTCGCGCTCACGGGCAGGCGCTCGGTGCACGCGCAGACCGGCCTCGCCGCCAACGCGTGGGGCTGGTTCCTGCTCACCCGGACGTGGTTCGCGCTGCGCGGCAAGCTCCCCTGGCGGCTGATGGCGTTCCTGGACGACGCTCACCGCCGCGGCGTCCTGCGGCAGGCCGGCGCGGTCTACCAGTTCCGCCACGCCCGCCTCCAGGACCGGCTCGCGCCGCCGCCCCCTGCCGGCGGCCACGGCGGGGGAACCGGCCGGCGGCCCGCCGGCGGCCGGGTGAGGCGCACGCCGACGGTGCGGCCCCGGCGGGCCGGGCCGCCCGGCCGCCCGACGCTTCCGCCGTGAGCCGCCGGAGCCGGGTGCTACGCCCAGAGCTGGCCGTGCAGGGCCTCGACGGCCGCTTCCGTCGTGGGGGCCGTGTAGATGCCCGTGGAGAGGTACTTCCAGCCGCCGTCGGCCACGACGAAGGCGATATCGGCGCTCTCCCCCGCCCGTTCGGCCTTGCGGGCCACGCCGAGCGCGGCGTGCAGGACGGCGCCGGTGGAGACGCCCGCGAAGATGCCCTCCTCGGAGAGGAGCTCCCGGGTGCGGCGGACCGCGTCCTGCGAACCGACCGAGAAGCGCGTGGTGAGGACGGAGGCGTCGTACAGCTCGGGGACGAAGCCCTCGTCGAGGTTGCGCAGGCCGTAGACGAGGTCGTCGTAGCGCGGTTCGGCGGCGACGATGCTCACCCCGGGCTTGTGCTCGCGCAGGTAGCGGCCGACGCCCATGAGCGTGCCGGTGGTGCCCAGACCGGCGACGAAGTGGGTGATCCCGGGCAGGTCGGCGAGGATCTCGGGGCCGGTGGTCGCGTAGTGGGCGCCCGCGTTGTCGGGGTTGCCGTACTGGTAGAGCATCACCCAGTCGGCGTGCTCGGCGGCGAGCTCCTTGGCGACGCGGACGGCGGTGTTGGAGCCGCCCGCCGCGGGCGAGGAGATGATCTCCGCGCCCCACATGGCGAGCAGCTGCCGCCGCTCCTCGCTGGTGTTCTCGGGCATGACGCACACGATGCGGTAGCCCTTGAGCCGGGCGGCCATGGCGAGCGAGATGCCGGTGTTGCCGGAGGTGGGCTCCAGGATGGTGCAGCCGGGGGTCAGCCGCCCGGCCCGCTCCGCCTGCTCGATCATGTGCAGGGCGGGGCGGTCCTTCACCGAGCCGGTGGGGTTGCGGTCCTCCAGCTTGGCCCAGAGCCGGACCGACTCGGACGGGGACAGCCTGGGCAGCCGCACCAGCGGGGTGTTGCCGACCGAGGCCAGGTGGCTGTCGTAGCGCATGTGCGGGCCGCTCAGGCCATTCCGCCGGCGACCGCCGGGAGGATCGTCACGCTGTCGCCGTCGGCGAGCCCGGTGCCGATGCCGCCGAGGAAGCGGACGTCCTCGTCGTTGAGGTAGACGTTCACGAAGCGGCGCAGCTCGCCTGACTCGTCGACGAGGCGCTCGCGGATGCCCGCGTGGCGGCTGTCGAGGTCCTTGAACAGCTCGTCGAGCGTGGCGCCGCTGCCTTCGACGGCCTTCTGCCCGTCGGTGTAGGTGCGGAGGATGGTCGGAATGCGGACCTCGATGGCCATGATGCGGCTCCTGTCGGCGTGCGGGTGGGGCACCTGGGGCAGATCGTATCGATTCCGTGTGCGGCCGCCGGGCGTTCGTTCCGGCATGCGGACAGCCGTGGGCGGCCGGCGGCCGCAGGTCAGTAAGCAGGCACCACGGTGACCTCCTCTTCGGTCACCTCGCCGTCCACTATGCGGAACGAACGGAACTGGAAGGGCCCCGCGCCGTCGGTGTCGGCGGTGGAGACGAGCACGTAGTGGGCGCCGGGCTCGCCCGCGTACGAGATGTCCGTACGGGACGGGTAGGCCTCGGTGGCCGTGTGCGAGTGGTAGATGACGACCGGGTCCTCGTCGCGGTCGTCCATCTCGCGGTAGAGCTTGAGCAGGTCCGCGGAGTCGAACTCGTAGAACGTGGGCGACCGGGCGGCGTTGAGCATGGGGACGAACCGCTCGGGGCGGTCGCTGCCGGCCGGTCCGGCGACCACGCCGCAGGCCTCGTCGGGGTGGTCCGCGCGGGCGTGCGCGACGATCCGGTCGTACAGGTCCTGCGTGATGGTCAGCATGCGGCCCAGGATAGGCATGCGGTGTTCACCCGGGTAAAGGGAAGGGCCCTCCCGTACCACAGGGTGGTACGGGAGGGCCCGGATTCCGGACAGGTCCGGTGTGTGCCTTACGCGGCCTGGTCGACCTCGATGGCCTTGGTGTAGTCCTTGCGCTCGAAGGCCTGCGGGTTGCGGCGCTTGAGCACCAGGTAGGACACCCACATGATCGCGGCCCAGACCGGCGCGCAGTACAGCGAGACCCGCGCGTCCGCGTCGATGCCCATCATCACGATCACCATGAAGATGAAGGCGAGCGCGAAGAGGCTGGTCCACGGCGCGCCGGGGGCGCGGAACGCGGACTGCGGGAGCTCGCCGCGGTTCGCCTTGCGGCGGTAGCGCAGCTGGGCGACGAGGATCACGATCCACGCCCACATGCCGGAGATGGTCGCGAAGGAGACGACGTAGTCGAACGCCTTGCCCGGCCACTGGTAGTTGATCCAGACGCCGACGAGCATCAGCGCGGCGGAGAAGGTGGTGCCGCGCAGCGGCAGGCCGCGCTTGGTCAGCTCGCCGAAGAACTTCGGGCCCTGGCCGTTGAGCGACAGGTCGCGCAGCATGCGGCCGGTGGAGTACATGCCCGAGTTGCAGGACGACAGCGCCGCCGTGAGGACGACGAAGTTGACGATGCCCGCACCGGCCGGCAGGCCGATCTTCTGGAAGGCGGCGACGAACGGGCTCACGCCCGGCATGAACTCGCCCCACGGGACCACGGCCAGGATGATGATCAGCGCGCCGATGTAGAAGACGGCGATGCGCCACGGCACGGTGTTGATCGCCTTGGGGAGCGTCTTCTCCGGGTCCTTGGCCTCGCCCGCGGTGACGCCGACCAGCTCGACGGCGAGGAAGGCGAACATCACGATCTGCAGGGTCATCAGGGTGTTGCCGATGCCGTGCGGGAAGAAGCCGCCGTCGTTCCAGAGGTTGGTGACGGTGGCGGTGTCACCGGCGTCGGAGAAGCCGATGGTCAGCACGCCGACACCGATCAGGATCATGCCGATGATGGCGGTGACCTTGACCATGGAGAACCAGAACTCCAGCTCGCCGAAGAGCTTCACGGAGATCAGGTTGGCGAAGTACAGCAGGACGGTGAAGCCCAGCGCGGAGACCCATTGCGGAATGGAATGGTTCCAGTACTGCACATAGGAGGCCGCGGCGGTCACCTCGACGATTCCGGTGACGACCCAGAAGAGCCAGTACGTCCATCCGGTCACATAGCCCCAGAAGGGGCCGAGGAACTCCCGGGCGTAGTCCGAGAAGGAGCCCGACACCGGGCGGTACATGAGCAGCTCGCCGAGCGCTCGCATGATGAAGAAGATGACCAGACCGGCTATGGCATAAGCCAGGATCAGGCTGGGTCCGGCCTTGGAAATGGCCTTCCCCGCGCCGAGGAAGAGGCCGGTGCCGATGGCGCCACCAATGGCGATCATCTGAATCTGGCGGTTACCGAGTCCCCGCTCGTAACCCTCGGAAGCCGCTTTGCCGCTTCCCTTGTGGCCCGGTTCCGCGACTGCGTCCGCGGTACGGGCCGCGACCTGCTCAGAGGTCATGGTGGTGCGCCTTTCTCCATACCGATCCGGTTGCTCCGGATCGGGTTCCGATCCCCCCGGATGGAGTCCTGCGAGTGCCGACGGTCGGCCGGCTCAGCGCTCCCGCCGTGAACATGGGTGGCGTCACGGAGGCAGGTCGGCAAGATGTATCACGAGTGGCCGGTAGATCGTCTGAAGAACGATCATGCGTTCGTGACGCACACCACAAGGAAATGCGGACAATAAGGAAAAGGAGCGGCAATAGCGGCTACTGCGGTGATCCGATCGTTATCCGGACTTGATTGTTCCCTGAGCGGACGCCCGGATCCTTTTGATCGATCAGCCCGTCAGGGCCCCATCAGTGCATCTACCAGCGTTTCCTGCAGACCGCCGAGCCAGAGGTGCGCCATTGCCATCGGCTTGCGCGGGTCGTCGTCCGGCAGCCGGAGCAGCGCCTCGCTGTCGTCCTCATGGGCGATTTCCAGCCGCGCGCCGATGGTCAGCCGGAGGTCGTTGAGCGTGCCCAGCCAGCGGCGGCACTCCTCGGGCTCGAGACGCAGCACGGCGGCCCGGTCGCCGGCGACCGTGAGCCCGTCGAGCGAGCGGACGACCGCGAGGGCGTCATCGCGCTTGCGGTCGCGCAGGTCGTTCTCCGTGTAGCGGCGGAACTCGGCGGCGTACGCGCGCTGCTGCGGGTCCTGCTCGGCACCGGGGTCGCCGTAGGCGTCGGGGAAGAGCCGGGCGAGCGCGGGATCGGACGGCGGCTCGCTGGGGCCCTCGGCGAAGAGCCGCGCGAGCGGGTCGGCGCCCTCGGGGCCCTCGGCCTCGCCGGGCCCGATCAGCTCCAGCAGCTGAACGGCCAGGCTGCGCAGGATGGAGATCTCGACCTCGTCCAGGGCCACGGCGGCCCCGCCGCCGGACAGCGGCTCGAAGTGGCCGGCCATCAACGGTCCTGCGACAGCGTCGCCCACAGCCCGTAGCCGTGCATCGCCTGCACGTCGCGCTCCATCTCCTCGCGGCTGCCGCTGGAGACGGTGGCGCGCCCCTTGTGGTGGACGTCGAGCATCAGCTTGTGGGCCTTGTCCTTGGAGTAGCCGAAGTACGCCTGAAAGACATACGTCACATAACTCATGAGGTTGATGGGGTCGTTGTGGACCAGCGTGACCCACGGAACGTCGGGCTCCGCCACCGCGTACGGGGCCTCGCTCGACTCGGGGCGTTCGATCTCGACCGGTGCAACACTCACGTTTCCCATGCTGCCACTCGGCGGCCCGCGATGCACAAAGGGGGGTGCCCCGGCCGCGCGTCGGCCGGGTGCCGCGCATCGGCCGGGCGCCGCACGCCGGCCGGGCGCGCGGCCGTGCGCGGCGTCACGACGTAGAAATCGTCAGTCTGACGAGTATTGGGGGTAGCATCTGGTTCCATGAACGCTGCGGACTTGAGGCTGCCGGTGGACGTGCCGTCGACGGCCCTCTTCACCGACCGGTACGAACTCACGATGCTGCAGGCCGCGCTGCGCTCCGGCACCGCCGACCGGCGCTCGGTCTTCGAGGTCTTCACCCGCCGGCTGCCCGAGGGGCGCCGCTACGGCGTCGTGGCGGGCACCGGCCGGGTCCTGGACGCCGTGGAGAACTTCCGCTTCGACAGCGGCGTCCTGGACTTCCTCGCGAGCCGCGGGATCGTCGACGAGCCGACGCTCGCCTGGCTCGCGGACTACCGCTTCCGCGGGGACATCCACGGCTACCCCGAGGGCGAGGTCTACTTCCCCGGCTCGCCGGTCCTGCGCGTCGAGGGCACCTTCGCCGAGGCCGTGCTCCTGGAGACGGTGATCCTCTCGATCCTCAACCACGACTCGGCCGTCGCCGCCGCGGCCTCGCGCATGGCCGTCGCCGCCGGCGGGCGGCCGCTGATCGAGATGGGCGCCCGGCGCACCCACGAGCTCGCGGCCGTCGCCGCCTCCCGCGCCGCGTACGTGGGCGGCTTCGCCTCCACCTCCGACCTCGCGGCCGGCTTCCGTTACAACATCCCGACCGTCGGCACCAGTGCGCACGCCTTCACGCTGCTGCACGACAGCGAGCGCGACGCCTTCACCGCCCAGGTCGACTCGCTCGGCAGGGGCACGACCCTGCTCGTGGACACCTACGACGTCGCCGAGGCCGTCCGCGCGGCCGTGGAGATCGCCGGGCCGGAGCTCGGCGCCGTCCGCATCGACTCCGGCGACCTGCTGCTGCTCGCCCACCGCGTGCGGCAGCAGCTGGACGACCTGGGCGCCACCGAGACGAAGATCGTCGTCACCAGCGACCTGGACGAGTACGCCATCGCCTCGCTCGCCGCGGCCCCCGTCGACGCGTACGGCGTCGGCACCCAGCTGGTCACCGGCAGCGGCCACCCCACCTGCTCGATGGTCTACAAGCTCGTGGCCCGCGCGGACGAGGCCGGCCCGGACGCCCCGCTGCGGCCCGTCGCCAAGAAGTCCATGGGCGGCAAGGCCTCCCTCGGCGGCCGCAAGTGGGCGGCCCGCCGGCCCGACGCGGACGGCGTCGCCGAGGCCGAGGTCGTCGGCACCGGGCCGGTGCCGCCGGAGCTCGCGGATCACCAGCTGATCGTGGAGCTCGTGCGGGGCGGCGAGGTCGTCGCCCGCGAGCCCCTGGACACCGTGCGGGACCGGCACGCCGCCGCGCGGGCCGGGCTCCCGCTGTCGGCGACCCAGCTCTCGCGCGGCGAGCCCGTGCTCCCCACCGAGTACCTCTGACGCTCCCCGCGCGCCCGGCGGGCCGCCCCCGCTCCGGGTCCCTCTCCCATTGCGCAACGGAAGTCACTACCCTCGGTCACAGAGAGGCGAACCGTACAGTCGTGATCCGCACTGTCGGCCGAGGGCCCTTCCACTAAGGATCCGCACTATGCAGCGTGCACTGATCATCGTCGACGTGCAGAACGACTTCTGCGAGGGCGGCAGCCTCGCGGTGGCCGGCGGGGCGGACGTGGCCGCGGCCATCACCGACCTCGTCGGCGAGGCCACCGCCGGGTACCGGCACATCGTCGCCACGCGGGACCACCACATAGACCCCGGCGCGCACTTCTCCGCCGAGCCGGACTACGAGACCACCTGGCCGCCGCACTGCGTCGCCGGCACGGAGGGCTCCGGCTTCCACCCGAACTTCGCGCCGGTCGTCGCCTCCGGGGCGATAGACGCCGTCTTCGACAAGGGGGCGTACGCGGCCGCCTACAGCGGCTTCGAGGGCACCGACGAGAACGGGGTGCCGCTCGCCGACTGGCTGCGGGAGCGGGGCGTGACGGAGGTCGACGTGGTCGGCATCGCCACGGACCACTGCGTGCGCGCCACCGCGCTGGACGCGGCGCGGGCCGGTTTTTCGACCCAGGTCCTGCTCGACCTCACGGCGGGGGTCGCCCCGGGGACGACGGAGCGGGCGCTGGAGGAGATGCGGGCGGCGGGCGTCGAGCTGTCCGGCAAGCCGGTGGTTGCGACCGGCTGACGTACGGGCCGGGGCGGCTCGGCACCGCCGGTCACGTAGACGGTGGCTGATCGCCGCTGCGGCGGAGATCTTCCGGGGCTTCGCCCCGGCCCCTCCGGAGGAGGAAACGGCGAAAGGGCGGGACCGGGGCACTCCTCCCGCCGCAACGGCGATCAGCCCGCGCGCACGTGACCGGCGGTGCCGGACCCCGCGTAACCCCTACGCCGCAGGCGCCCCGCCGCGCAGCAGCATCCGTATGCCGTGCCAAGACTCCGTGTCGTCGTCCGGCGCCGCGCGCCAGACCAGGCCGTCGGGATGGTGGAGCACCGCCGTTATCTCGTCCGGCGTCGGCGGCTCCGTGTTGCCGCGCAGGTAGACCGCGCGCAGGCCGAGGTTCCGCAGGCGGGTCAGCGCCCGCGCGCGGTTCGCCGCGTGCACGAGCACCCGCACGCGCGAGCCGGGCGCCGCGGCGCCGCCGGGCGGGCCCGGAAGGTACAGGGCCACCACCACGCTGCCGCCCGGCAGCTTGCAGAAACCACCACCTGCCATGCCCGCGTCACCTCTCCCCGGGGCGGGGTGTCAATAACGGCGTCACGCCAGTCATCTAAACGCGATCGGCCGCCGCCCGCTAGAGGGCGACGGCCGATACGGCGCTGACCTGCGAAGATGCAGATCGCGGGGGTGTTACTTGCCCGACGGGCCCACCTGGATGGTCATCGTGGAGCCGCTCGGGGCCTGCCAGAGGATCTTGATCCGGGTGTTGGTGTCAGTAACCTGCACACCGCCGGTCGGGTTGTCCTTGCTCCAGTACGTGCCCTTGCGGTCGTCGAAGACCGGCACGCCGAGCTTGCCCTTCACGCGGGCCGCGACGCCGTCCTGGTGGACGGTGTAGCCCTCGCTCGGGAACCAGCTGAACGGCGAGTCGTACGCCTGGAAGCGGTTGCGCATGACGGAGCCGTCGGCCCACTTCTCAACCTGCGGGTGCGCGTCGATCGGCAGGATGCGGCCGGTGCCGGGGTGCACGCCGACGTTGTTGTCGGCCTGCGAGGTGTCCCACTTCCAGATCAGCAGGCCGGTCTGGTACGGGTAGTGCTCGACCCAGCTCGGACGGTCCTTCTTCCAGCCGAAGTTGTACGGGCCGGTCTTCAGGGTCGTGTCGTACGAGACGTACTGGCGGTTCTCGGCGAGGTAGTACTGCGCGTACTCCTTGGTGAAGGACTCGCCGATGCGCGAGAAGCCCTTCGCCGTCCAGCCGTTGTCGTCGCCCTCGGCACCGTCGGTGAAGAGGGCCGCGCCGTCGGCGGTGAGGGTGATGGCGTCGGCGGTGAAGCCCTTGCCGGTGGTGCCGCCGTCCGTGGAGTAGCGGAACCGCAGGTCGATCTTCTTGCCGGCGTACGCGTCGAGCGGGAACGCCAGCTTCTTGTACGCGCCGGACTGGCCGGTCAGCGCGGGCTTGTCGCCACCGTCGCGCGGGATGGACTTGCCGTCGGCCGTGCCGTCGACCGGGGTCCAGTTCTTGCCGCCGTCCGTGGAGACCTCGACGTAGGCGTAGTCGTAGTTCGCCTCGATGTCCCACCAGCCGGAGAAGTCCAGGCTCGCCTTGGACTTGCCGGTGAGGTCGACGGTGCGGGAGAGGGTGTTCTTCAGGTCGTCCGCCTGACCGCCCCACCACTGCTTGCTGCCCTCGGCAGGCTTGACGACGTCGGTCTTGACCGCCTTGTTGGGCAGCTCGACGACGACCGCCTGCTTGTCCTTGGTGTTGTACTCGGCCACGCCCAGCTTGTGCGTCGACCTGGTCGCCGCCTTCGCCTTGTCGTAGTTGAGCCAGCCGAGCTGCAGCTTGTCCCAGGCGCTCATGTCGCCGGGCAGGTCACCGATGGTGTCCTTGCCGCGGCCGAGCCAGGAACCGGAGGACATCAGCGACCAGTAGGCGACGGAGGACTCACCGGTGCCGGTGGTGTCGTACTCGTCGGGCAGGCCCAGGTCGTGGCCGTACTCGTGGGCGAAGACGCCGAGGCCGCCGTTCTCGGGCTGCATCGTGTAGTCGCCGACCCAGATGCCGGTGTCACCGATCTGCGTGCCGCCGGCCTTGTTGTCCGCCGGGCCGGTCTTGCCGGCGTCCGAGCCGTAGGCGTACCAGCGGTGGGCCCAGATGGCGTCGGTCTTCTGCGCACCGCCGCCGGCGGACTCGTCCTCGCCGGCGTGCACGATCTGGAAGTGGTCGATGTAGCCGTCGGGCTCGTTGAAGTTGCCGTCGCCGTCGTAGTCGTTGCGGTCCCACTGGTCGTACTTGGCCAGCTCCGCCTTGATGTCGGCGTCGCTGCGGCCGGCCGCCTTCTGGTCCGCGACCCACTGGTTGACGCCGTCGCGCACCAGGTCCCAGGCGCTGGGGCAGTTGGTGGAGCCGCAGTAGTTGGAGCCGTAACGGGCCTCGTTCCACTGGACCTTGACCCAGTCGGTGACGGTGCCCTCGACCGAGTAGCGGCCCGAGGACTGCTTCTCGTAGTACTTGGCGAGGGATTCCTTGCCCTTGTCGTGCGAGAAGTACAGGTCCTGGAAGTACTGGCGGTTGTAGTCCTTCTCCCAGGCCGTGCTGTTGTCCTGCTTGCGGTCCGGCTGCTTGATCTGGTTGTGCGCCGGGCCGGGCTGTCCGCCGAACTTCTTCACGGGCGGCTTGGGGCCGTCCGGACCGTCCGGGTCGTACATCGTGGTGTCGTCGACCTTGTCGCCGAAGTCCACGAGGATCGTGAAGATCTTGTCGGTCTTCTCCCGGGCCAGCTCGACGTACTTCCCCTTGCCGAGCTGGACGACCTTGGACGCGCCGCGCTGCTCCGCACGGGCGTCCCCGGATATGACCTTGTCGAGCGCGGCCTTGCGCTGCGCTTCCCGCTTCTTGCTGAACGGGCCCTTGAGGTCGTGCTCGACGCCCTTCCCGGCCTGCTCCGGGTCGTGGCGCTCGATGCTCGACGGCGTGCCGGCAGTGGTGGCCGCCTGTGCGATCCCGGCCGTGGTCCCCGCGGTCAGGGCCGTCACGCCGAGCGTGACGGCCGTGGCCACGGCGGCAGATCTGGCGTGCCTCCGTTGGCTGCTCTTCACTTGTGAATGTCCTCCCCAGTAAGAACTGTGGAGGTATTTGACCGGAGTGACGGCGGAAAAGACAGATCTTGACTACGAGCGAAAGAGCAAGTACGTTATCCGGCCTTTATGTTGCGGATTTCGGACACCAACGGGCGCGCTCGTCTCACCTCTTGGACCGGCGGATGACTCCGTGCGCCCCCCGTGCTCCGGCACCGTGTGTTAGGTCACGCTTACCGGCAGTTCCGCTCGGGCAGACAGGACCGTAGAGTCGTTTTGGTGTACACCATTGCTGTACGCACGCAGCACCGTCGCACCGCACTGCACGCACCAGCCGGCTCCGCACCCACACCTTTGCTCCGAGGACGGATCCCGCCATGCCGCGTCCGACCCCCGCACAGATAACCTACGGATCGGCCACCGTCGTCTTCTCGACCCTCGCCATGCTGCTGCTCTCGCAGACGGCCTCGGGGCTCGGGATCGCGGTCATCGCCGTCGCCGCGCTCGCGCTCGGCCTCTTCGTCGCCGTCACCTTCCCCGTGCCGCGGGCCTCCCGCAGGCCCCGGGCCCCCCGGCAGCGCACGCCCCTGCCCACCGAGCCGAGACTGAGCGAACATTCACTGCACGGCTGAGGCCCGGGCCGGGATCCGGCCAGGACTCACTGCGCGGTGGACACCACCACCGTTTTGGCCGCCTTGTCGTGGATGCACTGGTGATAGGGCGCGTCCCACGTACACCACAGCACGTTGACCAGCCAGAAGAGGAAGCCGCAGCAGGGCACCACCTGCGGCAGGTTGTAGACGGCGGCGCGCGTCCAGCCCGGGGCCCCCTGGGGAATCGCGCCGTTCTCCAGCATCGCCACCCGGATGCTCATCGCCATCTTGCCGACGGTCTGCCCACGGTTCGTGAGCATCAGGCCCTCGTAGAGGAAGTAGACGACGGCGATGATGATGCCGAGCCCCGTGGCCCGGTTGTCGTCCCAGTTCCCCGGATCCCAGTCCCACATCGCGGCCTTGAAGAGGACGGTGACCGGGATCGACACGAGCAGCCCGTCGATGATGCGGGCGACGAGCCGCTTGAAGCGGTTCGCGAGCGGGGGCATGCCCGCGAGCGGGTCGGCGGCGCCGAACTGATCCCCGTAAGGGCTGCCGGGGCCGCCGCCCGGGCCGGGCGGCGGGCCGCCCGGCGGGGGTGACCCGTACGGCGGCAGGGGCGGCTCCGTCGGCCGTTTCTTGAACGGGTCGTCCTCGGGCGGCGGCTCGGTGCTCATGGCCCGAGTAGAACCCGGGCCGCTGCGAGCCGCACCCGGCACTGTGCCGTTCGGGTCAGCGCTTGGCCGCCGCCACGAACGTGCGCCCCGCCTTGTCGTGCCAGCACTGCCGCCACGGCCGGTCGAAGACGCACCACAGGGCACCGATCACGCCGATCCCCAGCGCGCCGAGCCCCCCGTACACCAGCCAGCGGCGCAGCGCCGCCCCGAAGCCCGGGGTGTCGTGCGACTCGATGTCCAGGACGCGCGTGCCGCACAGGCGCTTGCCCAGCGTGCGGCCCCATTTGGCGGTGGGCAGCGCCTCCAGGACCACGCCCGCGACGAGCAGGACGCCCACGACGACGGCGAGGTAGGTGCCGGTCGTGCCGTCGAGCAGCCAGACCGTGACCGTCTCGCCGGACTGCTTGGCCTGCGCGACCTTGTCGTCGATGTGGGCGACGGCCTTGCCCCACAGGGGCACGGCCACGGCGCCGACGACGGCACCCAGCACGAGGGAGTCGACCAGGCGGGCGGCGAGCCGGCGGCCCAGCGGCGCGGGGCGGCCCTGCTCCTGCGCGGCCTGCAGGAAGGGGTCGCTCTTGGGGGGCTTCCACGGCGCGGCCACCTCGGAGGAGGGAGCGGCGGACGAGGAGGCAGCGGGCTGCTGCTGGGCCAGCTGCTGCACCTGCTGGGCCCAGCCGCCGGCCGCGGGGCGGGCCTGCTCCGCCGTACGGGGCTGCTCCTGCGGGAGGGGCTCGGGCACGGCGGCGGGCGACGGGACGGGCTTGCCGGGCGTACGGAGCTGCATCGTGCCGCCGGGGCGGACGGCGGGGAC
>NZ_JBPQTW010000037.1:0-44376 GCF_051386535.1 Streptomyces sp. URMC 127 | reverse complement strand
CCGCCGCCCGCCGACGGGACGGGGAGCGTAGCGCCTGCGGCGGGCGGCGGCTGCCTGCGCGGTACGGGGGCGGCCAGATCGCGCCCGGGCCCGCGTACCCCTGTTCCGCCGCCGCGTGGAGCGTCCAGTGCGGGTCGTACAGGTGCGGGCGGCCGAGCGCGCACAGGTCGGCGCGGCCGGCCAGGATCAGCGAGTTCACGTCGTCCCACGACGAGATCGCGCCCACGGCGATCACGGGGACGCCCGCCTCGTGCCGGATGCGGTCCGCGAACGGCGTCTGGTACGAGCGGCCGAACGCGGGCCGTTCGCCGGCGACGACCTGGCCGGTCGAGACGTCGAGCGCGTCCGCCCCGTGGGCGGCGAAGGCGCGGGCCACGGCCACGGCGTCCTCGGCCGTCGTGCCGCCGTCGGCCCAGTCCGTGGCGGAGATCCGTACGGTCATGGGCCGGTCGGCGGGCCACGCGGCCCGCACCGCGTCGAACACCTCCAGCGGGTAGCGCAGCCGGCCCTCCAGGCCGCCCCCGTACGCGTCGTCGCGGTGGTTCGTCAGCGGGGAGAGGAAGCCGGACAGCAGGTAGCCGTGCGCGCAGTGGAGCTCCAGGAGGTCGAACCCGGCGCGCGCGGCGGCCTCCGCGGACCGCACGAACTGGTCCCGTATCGCGGCCATTTCGGCCGTCGTCAACGCGCGCGGGGTCTGGCTGACGCCGGGCCGGTAGGGGAGCGCCGAGGGGGCGACGACCGGCCAGTTGCCGTCCGGGAGGGGCTCGTCGATGCCCTCCCACATCCGGCGCGTGGAGCCCTTGCGGCCCGCGTGCCCCAGCTGCAGGCCGATCGCCGTGCCGGGCGCCTGCTCGTGGACGAAATCCGTGACGCGGCGCCACGCCCGCTCGTGCCCGGGCGCGTACATGCCCGAGCAGCCGGGCGTGATCCGGCCTTCCGCGCTCACACAGACCATCTCGGCCATCACGAGGCCCGCCCCGCCCAGGGCGCGCGCGCCGAGGTGGACGAGGTGGAAGTCGCCGGGCGTGCCGCCGACGGCGGAGTACATGTCCATGGGGGAGACCACGACGCGGTTGCGCAGGGTCAGGCCGCCGATCCGGAAGGGGGTGAACATGGGCGGCGTGCCGGGCGGCACGCCCGCCTCGTCCTCGACGGAGGCGACGAAGTCCGGGTCGCGCAGCCGCAGGTTGCCGTGGGTGACGCGGCGGCTGCGGGTGAGCAGGTTGAACGCGAACCGGCGCGGCGGCTGGTCCGCGTGCACGGCGAGGTCCTCGAACCACTCCAGGCTCGCCCGGGCGGCGCGCTGCGTGGAGGCGACGGCCGGGCGCCGCTCGGCCTCGTAGGCGGCGAGCGCGCGGGGGACGTCCGGGTGCCGTTCCAGGGCCTGCGCGAGCGCGAGGGCGTCCTCGACGGCGAGCTTGGTGCCCGAGCCGATGGAGAAGTGCGCGGTGTGGGCGGCGTCGCCGAGCAGGACCGTACGGCCGTGGTGCCAGCGCTCGTTGACCACCGTGCGGAAGGCCGTCCAGGCGGAGCGGTTGGAGCGCAGGGGGCGTCCGCCGAGGGCCTCGGCGAAGTACTTGCCGCACGCCGCGAGCGTGCCCTCCTCGTCGCAGCGGTCCAGGCCCGCGCGGTGCCAGACCTCCTCGCGCATCTCGACGATGACGGTGCTGGCGTCCTGCCGGTACGGGTAGCCGTGCAGCTGCATGATGCCGTGCTCGGTCTCGGCGATCTCGAAGCGGAAGGCGTCGAAGGCGAAGTCGGCGGAGAGCCAGATGTAGCGGCAGCGGTGGGTGGTGAGGACGGGCCGGAAGTGGTCCGCGTGGGCCTCGCGGGTGCGGCTGTGGACGCCGTCGGCGGCGATGACCAGGTCGTGCGTGCGGGCGAGCTCGGCGGCCGGCGGCGCCTCGGTGCGGAAGCGGAGCCGGACGCCGAGGCCGTGGCAGCGCTCGTGGAGGACGCCCAGGAGCCGGCGGCGGCCCAGGGCGGCGAAGCCGTGGCCGCCCGAGCGCAGGGTGGTGCCGCGGTGCACGACGTCGATGTCGTCCCAGCGGACGAACTCCCGGCGCAGGGCGGCGTGGACGTCCGCGTCGGCGGTCTCGATGCCGCCGAGCGTCTCGTCGGAGAGGACGACGCCGAAGCCGAAGGTGTCGTCGGGGGCGTTGCGCTCCCAGAGGGTGACCTCGCGCTCGGGGGCGAAGCGTTTCAGCAGAGCGGCGGCGTAGAGGCCGCCGGGGCCGCCGCCGATGACGGCGACGCGCGGGGCCGTGGCCCCGGCCGCGGCGGGGCTCACCGTCCCTGCCACTTCGGCGGCCGCTTCTCGGTGAACGCGGCGTGGAACTCGGCGTAGTCGGCGCTGTTCATGAGCAGGGCCTGGGTGGCGGCGTCGAGTTCTACGGCGGCCGCGAGCGGCATGTCGAGCTCGGCGGTGAGCAGGGCCTTGGTCTGCGCGTGGGCGAGCGCCGGCCCTTCGGCGAGGCGGCGGGCGAGGGCCTGCGCGGCGCCGCCCGCCTGCCCGTCCTCCGTCAACTGGCTGATCAGGCCGATGCGTTCGGCTTCGGCGGCCCGTACGGGTTCGCCGAGCATCAGCAGCCGCGTGGCGTGGCCGAGGCCGACGACGCGGGGGAGGAGGTAGGCGGCGCCCATGTCGCCGCCGGAGAGGCCGACCCGGGTGAAGAGGAACGCGAAGCGCGCCGTCGGGTCGGCGACGCGGAAGTCGGCGGCGAGCGCGAGGACGGCGCCGGCGCCCGCGGCGACCCCGTGCACGGCGGCGACCACCGGGAACGGGCACTCCCGCAGGGCCCGTACGGTCTGGCCCGTCATCCGGTTGAAGTCCAGAAGCTGCCCGGTGTCCATGGCCAGGGTCGCGCCGATGATGTCGTCGACGTCGCCGCCGGAGCAGAAGCCGCGGCCCTCGCCGCCGAGCACGAGGGCGCGCACGGAACCGTCGCGGGCCAGCTCGGGCAGCAGGTCGCGCAGGTCGGCGTAGGCGCCGAAGGTGAGCGCGTTGAGCTTGTCGGGACGGGCGAGGGTGACGGTCGCGACGCCGGCGTCGAGGGTCAGGCGCAGGTGCCGCCACTCCTCGGTACGGGACGCGGAGCCGGTGAACGGGCTCACGGAGCGGCCTCCTTCAGCCGGGGGCTGGTGTGTGCCGTGCCTGCTCCGTGAAGCTATCACTGGCCTGTGACTGTCGTCACGACCACGCGATAGAACGGGGGTTGCCCCGGACCGCGGCCCGGGGCAACCCCGGGCTACCCGGCCAGCGTCGCGACCAGCACCGCCTTGATCGTGTGCATCCGGTTCTCCGCCTGGTCGAAGACGACCGAGTGGGGCGACTCGAAGACCTCGTCGGTGACCTCCAGGGAGGTCAGCCCGTGCCGCTCGTGGATCTCGCGGGCGACGGTCGTCTCCAGGTCGTGGAAGGCCGGCAGGCAGTGCAGGAACTTCACCGCCGGGTTGCCGGTCGCCCGCAGCACGTCCATGGTCACGGCGTACGGACCGAGCAGGGCGATCCGGGCGTCCCAGACCTCCTTGGGCTCGCCCATGGACACCCAGACGTCGGTGGCGACGAAGTCGGCGCCCTTCACGCCCTCGGCGACGTCCTCCGTGAGCTTGATCCGCGCCCCGCTCGCCTCGGCGAGCTGCCGCGCCTGCGCGACCACTTCGGGGGCGGGCCACAGCTCCTCCGGCGCCACGATGCGCACGTCCATGCCGAGGAGGGCGCCCGTGACGAGGTAGGAGTTGCCCATGTTGTAGCGGGCGTCGCCGAGGTAGGCGAGGGTGACGTGGTCCAGGGACTTGGCGGTGTGCTCGGACATGGTGAGGACGTCGGCGAGCATCTGCGTGGGGTGCCACTCGTCCGTCAGACCGTTGTAGACAGGAACGCCCGCGTGCGCGGCCAGCTCCTCCACCACGTCCTGGCCGTGCCCCCGGTACTCGATGGCGTCGAACATCCGGCCGAGCACCCGCGCGGTGTCCTTGACCGACTCCTTGTGCCCGATCTGCGAGCTCGCGGGGTCGAGGAAGGTCGTACGGGCGCCCTGGTCGCCCGCCGCCACCTCGAAGGCGCAGCGGGTCCGGGTCGAGGTCTTCTCGAAGATGAGGGCGATGTGGCGGCCGAGGAGCTTCTGCTCCTCGGTGCCGGTCTCCCGCGCGGCCTTGAGCTCGGCGGCGAGCTCGACGAGGGCGTGGAACTCCTCGGCGGTGAAGTCCGTCTCCTTGAGGAAGTGACGGCCCTTGAGGTCTGTCGCCATGGGGGTGGGACTCCTAGCTCTGGCTTGCCCGCGCGGGTCTGATGCGGGTGCTGATGCGGGTGCTCACGACTGCTGAAGAGTGAAACTATACGAACATCCGTATTGCTATGCAATCAACTGTGCGGTGCGTCTCAGCCGCTCAGACCGCGTCCCGTTCGATCGGGCAGCTCATGCACCGCGGTCCGCCCCGTCCCCGCCCCAGCTCGCTGCCCGGGATGGTGATCACCTCGATGCCGTGCTTCCGCAGGTGCGTGTTGGTCGTCGCGTTCCGCTCGTAGGCGACCACGACGCCCGGCTCGATGGCCAGCACGTTGCAGCCGTCGTCCCACTGCTCCCGCTCCGCCGCGTGCACGTCCTGCGTCGCGGTCAGCACGCGCACCGAGTCCAGGCCGAGCGCCGCGGCGATCGCGCGGTGCATGTGCTCCGGCGGGTGGTCGGTGACCTTGAGCTCGCGCTCGCCCGCGCCCGGCTCGATCGTGTACGAGCGGAGCATGCCGAGCCCGGCGTACTGCGTGAAGGTGTCCCCGTCCACCATGGTCATCACCGTGTCCAGGTGCATGAACGCACGCCGCTTGGGCATGTCCAGCGCCACGATCGTCCGGGCCGAGCCCGCGGCGAAGAGCCGGTGCGCGAGCATCTCCACGGCCTGCGGGGTGGTCCGCTCGCTCATGCCGATCAGCACGGCGCCCTCGCCGATCACGAGCACGTCGCCGCCCTCGATCGTCGACGGGTAGGCGGCCTGCCCCTCGGACCAGACGTGGAAGCCGCCGCCCGAGAACAGCGGGTGGTAGCGGTACAGCGCCTCGTAGTGCACGGTCTCGTGCCAGCGCGCGGGCCAGCGCATGGCGTTGACGCACACGCCGTCGTAGATCCAGGCGGAGGTGTCCCGGGTGAACAGGTGGTTGGGCAGCGGGTTGATGAGGAAGTCGTCCAGCTCCATGGCGTGGAAGCGCACCGATACCGGCTCGCTGTGCCGCTCCAGGAACTCCCGCTTGGTCATCCCGCCGACCAGCCACTCGCCCAGCTCGGCCGCCGGCAGCCGTTCGAACGCGGCTCGCAGGTGGCCCGTGGCCAGCGGCCCGTACTCCTTCTCGTCGAAGACCCGGTCCAGCACGAGCTCCCGGGCCTCCGGCACCGTCAGGCTCTCCTCCAGCAGGTCCTGGAAGAAGTGCACCTCGACCCCGCGCTCGCGCAGCACGTCCGCGAACCCGTCGTGCTCGGCGCGCGCCCTGCGCACCCACAGCACGTCGTCGAAGAGCAGAGCGTCCTTGTTGGAGGGCGTGAGCCGCTTCAGTTCCAGGCCGGGGCGGTGCAGTATGACGCGGCGCAGCCGCCCGGCCTCGGAATCGACATGGAATCCCATGCCCCCATCCTGGCCCCGATCACCCGCGCCGGACCGGTGCGACGAACCGATTCCCCGGATCTCCCGGCGCATCCACCGGAAGGCCCCACCCCCACCTGCCGCCGGCTGCACGCCCTCCGCCGCCCGCCCGGCGCCGCGCCGGTGCCCCGGCCGCCGGGCTGCGGTCAGATGTCGCGGAAGATCTCGATCTGGGCGCCGATCGAGTTGAGGCGTTCGGCCAGGTCCTCGTAGCCGCGGTTGATGACGTAGACGTTGCGGAGCACGGACGTGCCCTCGGCGGCCATCATGGCCAGGAGGACGACCACGGCGGGGCGCAGGGCCGGCGGGCACATCATCTCCGCCGAGCGCCAGCGCGTGGGGCCCTCGACGAGGACGCGGTGCGGGTCGAGGAGCTTGACGTCGGCGCCGAGGCGGTTGAGGTCGGTGAGGTAGATGGCGCGGTTGTCGTAGACCCAGTCGTGGATGAGGGTCTGGCCCTGGGCGGCCGCGGCGATGGCCGCGAAGAACGGCACGTTGTCGATGTTGAGGCCGGGGAACGGCATGGGGTGGATCTTGTCGATCGGCGCCCGCAGCTTGGAGGGGCGCACGGTCAGGTCGAGCAGGCGCGTGCGGCCGTTGTTCGCCGGGTACTCGGGGCTGCGCTCGTGGTCGAGGCCCATCTCCTCCAGGACGGCGAGCTCGATCTCCAGGAACTCCACCGGCACGCGGCGGATGGTCAGTTCGGACTCGGTGACGACCGCGGCGGCCAGCAGGCTCATGGCCTCGACCGGGTCCTCGGAGGGCGCGTAGTCGACGTCGCGGTCGATGGTGGCGACGCCGTGCACGGTGAGGGTGGTCGTGCCGATGCCCTCGACGCGGACGCCGAGCTCCTCCAGGAAGAAGCAGAGGTCCTGGACCATGTAGTTCGAGCTGGCGTTCCGGATGACGGTGACGCCGTCGTGCCGGGCGGCCGCCAGGAGGGCGTTCTCGGTCACGGTGTCGCCGCGCTCGGTCAGCACAATCGCCCGGGTGGGTGCGACCGAACGGTCGACCTGCGCGTGGTAGGTGCCGTCGGTCGCCGTGATCTCCAGGCCGAAGTGGCGCAGGGCCGTCATGTGAGGCTGCACGGTGCGGGTGCCGAGGTCGCAGCCGCCCGCGTACGGGATCTTGAAGTGGTCCATGCGGTGCAGGAGCGGACCGAGGAACATGATGACGCTGCGCGTGCGGCGCGCGGCCTCGGTGTCCATCGCGGCCAGGTCGAGCTCCGCGGGCGGCACGATCTCCAGGTCGTTGCCGTCGTTGATCCAGCGGGTGCGGACGCCGATGCTGCCCAGCACCTCCAGGATCCGGTAGACCTCCTCGATCCGGGCGACCCGGCGCAGGGTGGTGCGGCCCGCGTTGAGGAGCGTTGCGCACAGCAGGGCGACACACGCGTTCTTGCTGGTCTTGACGTCGATCGAGCCGGAGAGCCGGCGGCCGCCGACCACCCTGAGGTGCATGGGACCGGCATAACCGAGGGAGACGATTTCGCTGTCCAGCGCCTCCCCGATGCGGGCGATCATATCAAGGCTGATGTTCTGATTTCCTCGCTCAATGCGGTTCACGGCGCTCTGGCTGGTGCCGAGGGCCTCCGCGAGCTGCGACTGGGTCCAGCCTCGGTGCTGCCGGGCATCACGGATCAGCTTGCCGATACGGGCGAGGTATGCGTCTGTCATGCCGTAGACGCTATCTCACATATGAGATTTCATCCGCATGGCGGTTCTGGCCATTGGTTGTTCTATTACGATGCGTACAACTCGGAGGTGACATGACCCTGACCTCGCGTCCCTCGCGCTCCCCGCGTCCCGGGCAGCCCGCGGCCGGACCGCGCGCGCCCCTCGTCGTGGCCGCCGCGCATCTGCTGGCCTGCGCCGCCTTCCTGACGGTCTTTCTCACCCGCCGCGACCGCCTGCCCGACCCCGTCGCCACGCACTTCTCCGGCTCCGGCGGCGCCGACGGCTTCACCACCCTCGGCGCCTTCCCGTACGAGGCGCTGGGCATGCTGCTCGGCGCGGCCCTGCTCTGTACGGGCCTGGTGTACGCGACGCGCGGTCAGCGCGTGTTCGTCGGCCTCGGCTGCGCCGTCGCCGGGCTCCTCGGCGCGCTGACCGTGGCCGTCCTGCTGAGCAACGCCGGGGCGGAGACGGCCGACGGGGTGCGCCTCGGCCCGCAGGCGCTGGGCCTCGCCGTCGCGGCCGCCGCCGTGGCCGCGGTCCTCGGCGTGCCGGCCGGCGGGCGCGGACCGGCCGCCCCGCAGCCGGAGGCGGCCGCCGGCCCGGAGGCGGCGCCCCGCTTCGAGCTCCGCGAGGGCGAGAGCGTCCTGTGGACCCGCAGCGCCGGCTCGCGCCCCCTCCTCGCCGGCGGCGGGTACCTCATGGCGGCCGGCGCCGTGCTGGTCCCGCTCGCCGGCTGGGCGTCGGGCCTGGGCCTGCTTGCCGGAGGCGCGGTGCTGTGCGCCTGCTTCGCCGTCCGCGTCACCGTCGACCGGCACGGCCTCACCGTGAACGTGCTCGGCCTGCCCCGCCCCCGCGTCCGCATCCCCCTCGACCGGATCGCGGAAGCCGGCCACCGCGACGTCGAACCGCTGCGCGACCTCGGCGGCTGGGGCTACCGCGCCGTCCCCGGCCGCAGCGGCTTCGCCCTGCGCTCCGGCCCGGCCGTGGTGGTCCGCCTGACGACCGGCAGCGAATTCGTCGTCACCGTCGACGACGCCGCGACGGCCGCCGCGCTCCTCGCCGCCCTGGCCGAGCGGGCGCGCGGCGCCGCACGTACGACCGCCGAAGGAGGCTGAGATGCTCGTCCGCCTCGACCACGGCTCCCCGGTGCCGCTCGGCGACCAGATCGCCGCCGCCGTGCGCGGCGCCATAGCCGACGCCACCGTCCGCCCGGGCGAACGCCTCCCCGCCGCCCGCGCCCTCGCCGACTCCCTCGGCGTCAACGTCCACACAGTGCTCCGCGGCTACCAGCGCCTGCGCGAGGAGGGCCTCATCGAACTCCGCCGCGGCCGCGGCGCGGTGGTCACGGCCGACCCCGCCGCCCCCGGCCGCGCCCGCCTGACGGACGGCGTCCGCGCCCTCGTCGCGGACGCCCGCGCACTGGGCGTCTCGGACGAGGAACTGGTCAGCCTCGTACGGGGCGGGCTGGCGGGGCGCTAGCGGCGGCCTGCCGGGTCAGAACTCGGAGGTGTCGAGTTCGAGATCGAAGGGTTCGGGGAGGTGGAGAGACTCCCCGAAGCGGCAGCTGTCCGACTTCATGTAGCCGAGCTCTCCCGGCCTGCTGAAGAGCGTGCAGGTGCGTTCCTGCCGGTCCGCGAGCAGGTACAGCGGGGCGCCGTATTCGGCGTATCGACGGCGCTTGGCGATCCTGTCCGTGTCTCCGGTGGACTCGGAGGTGACCTCCACGACAAGGAGGGTCTGGTCGGGGACCAGGGCGCCTCCTCCCTTCGCGAGCTCACGGGGCACCACCGCCAGGTCCGGGACGTACCAGTTGGGGCTGCCCGGAAGGTCGAGGTTGCCTGCGCCTGCCCTGCAGCCGAGCCTTCGCAGTGCAGGCCCGATCTGTTCGCGGATAAGGTCGGCAACGTTTTCGTGGTCCCATAGAGGCACGTCCTGTTCGATGACCCCTTCCACGATCTGCGCCCGGTCGTCCCCCCGGATGTGCTGGATCGCATACTTCAGTGCGGTTTCGGGGTCGTCGGCTGCGTAAGAGTGGGGGTGTGCGCTCATCGGTCCTCCCACGGACATCGTGACTGCAGCATGACGACTGTCCAAGGTCTACGACAATCAGCGTCGGCGACCTGCCCGTTCGGCCCGTCGGTCACTCGTACTGGTGAACCAGGCCCGATTGCATCCCGCAATTCACCCCCTGTCATGATCGAACAAGCGGCGGCCGACCGTGCCTCCGCAGGGGGAGACAGTTCCATGACAGACAAGGCGGACAAGGCCGCACGGACGACCGCGCAGATCGGCTCCTACGCCGACGAGGCCGCTCGGGCGCGCATCCTCGGTGCCTACGACAAGGCGATGGCTTTCTGGCCGGAGCCGCGGGAGCAGAAGGACGTCGAGACGTCCTTCGGGACCACCCGCGTCCACACCTACGGAGGCGGCGCCGGCACCCCGGTCGTCCTGCTGCACGGCCAGAGCGCCACGCCCGCCGAGTGGGCGCCGCACGTCGCCGCCCTCGGCGGGGACCGCCCCGTGCTGGCCGTCGACCGGGTGGGAGAGCCGGGGTACAGCACCCAGACGGCCCCCGTCCGCACCGCCGGTCACATCGCCGACTGGCTGGAAGAGGTCCTTGCGGGCCTCGGCCTGGAGCGGGTGCACCTCGTCGGCCACTCGTACGGCGGCGGCGTCGCGCTCAGCCACGCCGCGCACCGCCCCGCACGGGTCGCTTCGGTGACCGCCTACGAGCCGCCGCGCGTCCTGGCCAAGCTGAAGGCGAGCTTCGTCCTCAACGCCGTCGCCGCGTTCGTGAGCGGTTCGGAGAAGGTCCAGCACCGCTGGTTCACCCGGCTCATCGGCGACACGGGTGCGGAGTCGGCGCAGGCCGAGGCGCTGACGCAGGTCTCCCTGGAGGCGATCCGCGGCTTCCGCATCCGCCTGCCGCAGCCGTGGCCGATGACCGACGAGGAGCTGCGCTCCGTGGCCGTCCCGGCCCTGATCCTGCTCGGCGGCGGGAACAAGGCGATGGACGCGCGCCGCGCCGAGGAGCGGGCCCGGCGGCTGATCCCGGACGTGCGGACGGAGATCGCGCCCGGCGCCGGGCACGGCATCCCGGTGAAGCTGCTGAACGACCGCCTGCCGGTGTTCCTGCGCGAGGTGGACGCGGCCGCGGAGCCGGCGGCGGGCAGCCGCGCCTGACGCTCCGCGCCACCGGAATGGCCGTACCGGCCCTGAGCTCTGCATCCGGCCCCCGGCGGCCTCGCCCCGGGGGCCGCATCCCGCGCGCACGGCGCCCCGCCCGCCGCCGGAAAGGGCGGCGCGGGGCGCGGGGCCGGGCCCCGGACCGCGCAGGTCAGTCCCCTCAGGACATGACCGTTCCGCAGCGATGTACTAGAGTTATCTCGACATCGAGATATCTGCCGAGAGGCGTACCGCTGTCGCGCCAGTAAGGCTTGCCTAACTAAGGCACACCTTATCGGATCGGCGGGACCGTGGGGCGGCAGGATGGCCGCAGTACGCGAATTCATGCATGAAGGAGACTGTCGTGTCGGCGAACAGCTTCGACGCCCGCAGCACGCTGCAGGTGGGCGACGAGTCGTACGAGATCTTCCGGCTGGACAAGGTCGAGGGCTCCGCACGCCTTCCCTACAGCCTGAAGGTGCTGCTGGAGAACCTGCTCCGCACGGAGGACGGCGCGAACATCACCGCCGACCACATCCGCGCGCTGGGCAACTGGGACTCCCAGGCCCAGCCCAGCCAGGAGATCCAGTTCACGCCGGCCCGCGTGATCATGCAGGACTTCACCGGCGTCCCCTGCGTCGTCGACCTCGCCACCATGCGCGAGGCCGTCAAGGAGCTCGGCGGCGACCCGGCGAAGGTCAACCCGCTCTCCCCGGCCGAGCTGGTCATCGACCACTCCGTCATCGCCGACAAGTTCGGCACGAAGGACGCCTTCGGCCAGAACGTCGAGCTGGAGTACGGCCGCAACAAGGAGCGCTACCAGTTCCTGCGCTGGGGCCAGACCGCCTTCGACGACTTCAAGGTCGTCCCCCCGGGCACCGGCATCGTCCACCAGGTGAACATCGAGCACCTGGCCCGTACCGTCATGGTCCGTAACGGCCAGGCCTACCCGGACACCCTGGTCGGCACCGACTCGCACACCACCATGGTCAACGGCCTCGGCGTGCTCGGCTGGGGCGTCGGCGGCATCGAGGCCGAGGCCGCGATGCTCGGCCAGCCGGTCTCCATGCTCATCCCGCGCGTCGTCGGCTTCAAGCTGACCGGCGAGCTGCCCACCGGCACCACCGCCACCGACCTCGTCCTCACGATCACCGAGATGCTGCGCAAGCACGGCGTCGTCGGCAAGTTCGTCGAGTTCTACGGCGAGGGCGTCGCCGCCACCTCGCTGGCCAACCGCGCCACCATCGGCAACATGTCGCCGGAGTTCGGCTCCACCGCCGCGATCTTCCCGATCGACGGCGAGACCCTGAACTACCTCAAGCTGACGGGCCGCAGCGAGCAGCAGGTCGCGCTCGTCGAGGCGTACGCCAAGGAGCAGGGCCTCTGGCTCGACCCGGCCGCCGAGCCGGACTTCTCGGAGAAGCTGGAGCTCGACCTCTCCACGGTCGTCCCGTCGATCGCCGGCCCGAAGCGCCCGCAGGACCGCATCGTCCTCGCCGAGGCCAAGGCCCAGTTCGAGCGCGACGTCCTCAACTACGTCTCCACCGCCGACGAGGCGGGCGAGGAGTCCTTCCCGGCCTCCGACTCCCCGGCGGCGTCCAACGGCGTGCCGTCCAACCCGGTCACCGTCACCGCCCCCGACGGCTCGACGTACGAGATCGACCACGGCGCCGTCACCGTCGCCGCGATCACCTCCTGCACCAACACCTCGAACCCCTACGTGATGGTGGCCGCGGCCCTCGTCGCGAAGAAGGCCGTCGAGAAGGGCCTGACCCGCAAGCCGTGGGTCAAGACCACCCTCGCCCCGGGCTCGAAGGTCGTCACCGACTACTTCGACAAGGCGGGCCTGACCCCCTACCTCGACAAGGTCGGCTTCAACCTCGTCGGCTACGGCTGCACCACCTGCATCGGCAACTCCGGCCCGCTGCCGGAGGAGGTCTCCAAGGCCGTCAACGACCACGACCTCGCCGTCACCTCGGTGCTCTCCGGCAACCGCAACTTCGAGGGCCGGATCAACCCCGACGTCAAGATGAACTACCTGGCCTCCCCGCCGCTGGTCGTCGCGTACGCCATCGCGGGCTCCATGAAGGTGGACATCACGCGCGACGCCCTGGGCACGGACCAGGACGGCAACCCGGTCTTCCTCAAGGACATCTGGCCGTCCGAGGCCGAGGTCAACGACGTCGTGGCCAACGCCATCGGCGAGGACATGTTCAGCAAGTCCTACCAGGACGTCTTCGCGGGCGACGCCCAGTGGCAGGCCCTGCCGATCCCGACCGGCAACACCTTCGAGTGGGACGCCGAGTCCACCTACGTCCGCAAGCCCCCGTACTTCGAGGGCATGACGATGGAGACCACCCCGGTCACCGACATCACCGGCGCCCGCGTGCTGGCGAAGCTCGGCGACTCGGTCACCACCGACCACATCTCCCCGGCCGGTGCCATCAAGGCCGACACCCCGGCCGGCAAGTACCTCACCGAGCACGGCGTCGAGCGCCGCGACTTCAACAGCTACGGCTCCCGCCGCGGCAACCACGAGGTCATGATCCGCGGCACGTTCGCCAACATCCGCCTGCGCAACCAGATCGCGCCGGGCACCGAGGGCGGCTACACCCGCGACTTCACGAAGGAAGACGCCCCGGTCTCCTTCATCTACGACGCCTCGCAGAACTACCAGGCCGCCGGCATCCCGCTGGTCATCCTGGGCGGCAAGGAGTACGGCTCCGGCTCGTCCCGCGACTGGGCGGCCAAGGGCACGGCCCTCCTCGGCGTCAAGGCCGTCATCACCGAGTCGTACGAGCGCATCCACCGCTCGAACCTCATCGGCATGGGCGTCCTGCCGCTGCAGTTCCCGGCCGGCCAGTCGGCCGACTCGCTCGGCCTGACCGGTGAGGAGACCTTCTCCATCACGGGCATCACGGAGCTGAACGAGGGCACCACCCCGAGCACGGTCAAGGTCACCACCGACACCGGTGTCGAGTTCGACGCGGTCGTCCGCATCGACACCCCCGGTGAGGCCGACTACTACCGCAACGGCGGCATCATGCAGTACGTGCTGCGCTCGCTGATCCGCAAGTAAGCGCCTACGGCACCCGGTTGAGGGCCGCACCCCGTTCACGGGGTGCGGCCCTCGCGCGTTCATGCGTGCTTTTCGTGTTTTCCACCCTTCCAGGGCATGCATCCAACTCGACCGGGTGATCGGCGGGTTGGGGATGTGTCGGGCCGTGATGTCCTGGTTAAGCTCCCGCCCGGGACGATGGGGGAGGGAGCAAACGATGGGACGCGCCGTGACCTTCGGGGAACTCGGCCTGCTGTGCGGCGAGGAGCTTCCCCGGCGGCTCGCCCTGTCGGGCGTGCTGCTCCCGGCGGCCTCCGGCTCCGAACAGCCCGTGTTCCCGACGCTCGTGAAGTCGGAGAACGGGACGACGGTCGCCTACGCCTGCCAGTTCCGGCAGAACGCCGGCAATCCCCCTCTGCTGGTCGCGCTCGGACTGGCGTCCAGCGACCCCGGTTACAGCACCACGTGCATTCCCGCGGCCATCACCAGCCGCTGACCGCTCCGCTTTTCGAGAAGGGGTACGGAATGGAAAACGCCATCAGCTTCGAGGAACTCGCCACCGTCGCGGGCGAGGTGCTGCCCGAGCGCACCGTGATGGGCATCGTGGCCACGCCGCTCGCCGCTCCCTACGGCGACGGTGACGGCGGTGCCGGTGCCGGTGCCGGCAGCTCCAGCAGCGCGTCGGCCTCGGGCGGCGGCGTGTACGCCCCGGCGCCCGGCAACCACGGCACCACGGTGCTGTCGGCCTGCCAGACCGGCGGCCACGAGGGCACCCCGGGCCTGCTGGGCGAGGTCGTCGGCCTGGGCCGCCAGCCCGCCGCGTACATGACCTGCGTCCCGGCCGCCGTCTCCGGTCACTGACCGGGCAGCGCGCCGATCCACGCACCCCCCGGAAGGGCCGGACGTGTCCGGCCCTTCCCCATGCCCCCTCGCCCCGACGGAGAGCGTTCATGGCACTGCCCGCGCTGGTGGCCGGCACGGAACTGGTCGGTGAGTTCGAGGACTCCGGCTACCGCGAGCCGCCCCACCTCGTCTGCCGCCCCGACGGGCAGGTCGTCCGCCTCCCGCCGCTGCTCTACCGGCTCGCGCGGGCGCTCGACGGCCGGCCCGTGGCGCAGGTGGCCGAGCAGCTCAGCGCCGAGACCGGGCGGCGCTTCGCCGCGGAGCACGTCGTCTTCCTCATCGACAAGAAGCTCGCCCCGCTGGGCGTGTCGACCTACAGCGACGGTTCGCCGCCCCCGCCCGTGGCGCGGGCCGACCCGTTCCTGGCCTTCCGCTTCCGGCTGGCGGTGCTGCCCGAGCGCGCCACGTGGTTCCTCGCCGGGCTGTTCGCCTGGCTGTTCCGGCCGGAGCTGGTCCTGCTCGCGCTGGGCGGCTTCGCCTACGGCGAGACGTGGCTGTGGCTGACCCAGGACACCGGCGCGGCGCTGAGGTCCGTGCTGTCCTCCCCGGCCGACGTCCTCCTCGTCGTCCTCCTGGCCGTCGCCTCCTGCGTGTTCCACGAGATGGGCCACGGCGCGGCCTGCCGCTACGGCGGGGTGCGGCCGGGCGAGATGGGCTGCGGCGTCTATCTGGTCTGGCCCGCCTTCTACACCGACATCACCAGCTCCTACCGGCTGGGCCGCGCCGGGCGCATCCGCGCCGACCTGGGCGGCGTCTACTTCAACGCCCTGTTCGTGCTGGGCCTGCTGGGGCTGTACGGGGCGACGGGGAATCCGCTGCTGCTGGTGGCGGTCCTCTCCGTCCACCTGGAGATGATCCAGCAGCTCCTGCCCACCCTGCGGTTCGACGGCTACTACATCGTGGCGGACCTGGTCGGCATCCCCGACCTGTTCAAGTACATCGGGCCCATCCTCCGGCGGGTCGTGCTCCGGCGCCCGCAGGACGAGAGCCTGAAGGCGCTGAAGCGACGGCCGCAGCTCGTGGTCGCGGCGTGGGTCCTGCTCCTCGTGCCCGCGATGGTGCTGCAACTGGGCATGGTGCTCGTCAACCTGCCGCAGCTGCTGCAGGCGGACTGGCAGACGATCCGGCTCCTGGCCGAGCACGCGGGTGCCTCCGGCTACCCCGTCCTCGGCACGGTCGCGGCGTGCCTGCAGGTCGTGCTGCTCACGCTTCCGGTCGCGGGCGTGACGCTGGCCCTGGTGCGGCCGGCGCGGGCCCTCGTCCGGGGCGTCCGGCGGTGGCGGCCCGGGGGAACCCCCCGGACATAGCCGACGGGCCCGGGCCGCTCGCGCGCAAGGCGTACAGCGGCCCGGGCCTCAACGACGGCCGTCGATGCTGACGTTACGTCAGAACATCAGCCCGTACTGGTTCCAGCCCGAGTTGCCGATCTTGACCTTGTAGTCGTACGGCTGGTCCGTGCGCCCCGTGCCGCGGTACAGCCACAGCGCGCCGTCCTTGTCGCGCGCGATCAGGTCGGCCTTGCCGTCCAGGTCGACGTCGCCGGTGCCCACCATCTTGCTGAACTGGTTCCAGCCGCCGCCGATCCGCTGCTTGTACTCGAACGGCTTGGTGTAGTCGCCGGTGCCCTTGTAGAGCCACAGGACGCCGTCCTTGTCGCGGGCGACGATGTCGGCCTTGCCGTCCCCGGTGAGGTCGCCGCGGCCGGCGATCTCGGTGAACTGGTTCCAGCCGGGGCCGACCTTCTTGCGGCCGGTGAGCGTGCCGTCCGGGTAGGCCAGGTACAGCCACAGGACGCCCTCGCGGTCGCGGACGAGGATGTCCGACTCCTTGCCGCCGCCGAGGTTGCCGGGCGACATGAACTGGTCGTACTGGCCCCAGTCGTCCGCCACGATGCTCGGGCTCTTGCCGGCCGGGGCGAAGATGATGTTCTGCGCGTTGTCGCGGACGTACAGGCCGTCGGCGATGCCGTCCCGGTCGTGGTCGACGCGGGCGGCGGAGTTGATCGCGCTCCAGCCGTTGGTGACGTACTCCTTGGGCGTGATGCCGCCCTTGCCGTCGGGCCAGTAGAAGTACAGGTCGTCGTTGTTGACGGCGCTCAGCGGGAGGAACGGGGCCTCGGCGGTGGGGCCGCCGGCCCCCACGCCCTTGACGCCCGTGCGCGGGGCCGCGAGACGGGGAGCCTTCGGGGCGGTGGCGCCCGGCTTCGGGTAGTCGCCCGGCTTCGCCTCGCCGCGCAGCGCCTCGGAGCGGTGCTTGAGCGAGGTGCCGGCGGGCAGCTCGGCGGCCCGCTCGGCCGCGGTGGCGGCGCGGGAGGGGGCCTTGGGGCCGTCCGCGAGCGCGGTGCCGGCGGTGGTGCCGACCAGGGCGGCGGCTATCGCCGCGGTGGCGATGCGCTGTACCGCGCGGGAGCGCGGGCGGCCGGGAAGGTGAGCCACGTGGGTTCTCCAGAGGGTCTCAGCGAAGAGCGGCGCGCCCCTGTCAGGGGCACGCCACTGGATCCACGTGATCGTTTCACAGTTTCTTTACGTGTCAACGGCTTCTTTACGCGTCAGCGGCCTTTATGCGGATCTCGCCCCCAATAGCTCGATCTCGGCCAGGACGTGATCGCCGCCGTCGGCCGGCCGCAGCCGGTAGTGCCGGTACGCACCGGGCCGGGCCACCGAGAAGACCCGCGTCTGCCGGTCCCAGGAGAAGGCCTCGCCCGTGCGGCGGTCGACCTCCTGCCATGCTCCGGTGCCGTCCGCCGAGCCCTCCAGCACCCAGCCGTCCGGCGCCTTCGCCCGCTCGGCGGAGGTCAGGGTGTACGAGGTGACGCGCGCGCCGGACGGCACCCGCAGCAGGGCCGTGCCGAAGGAGACGTCCGTGACCGACGTGTCGTCGGTGAGGGGCGAGGTGCCCGGCGCCGTCAGGTCCTCCTCGGGCACGGGAGCCTCGAAGTCCTTGCTGATGGACACCGGGCCGTCGTCGCGGCCGCTGCCCCAGGACGACGGCTGCGGGCCCATGGCGAACTCCAGGACCGCCCCCCTGGCCAGGACCGCGTGCGGCAGCGCCGTCGACCGCCAGGGCTTGCCGTTGACCCGCAGCCCCTGCACGTACACGTTGCGGGCGCTGTTGAGCGGCGCCTTGACCACCACGTCCCGGCCGCCCTCCAGATGGAGCGTGGCCTTCCGGAAGAGCGGCGACCCGATCGCGTACTCGCCGCTGCCCATCACCAGCGGGTAGAAGCCCAGCGCGCTGAACAGGTACCAGGCCGACATCTCGCCGTTGTCGTCGTCGCCCGGGTAGCCCTGCCCGATCTCGCTGCCGAGGTAGAGCCGGGACAGCACCTCGCGCACCTTCGCCTGCGTCTTCCACGGCTGCCCGGCGGCGTCGTAGAGGTACGCGATGTGGTGCGAGACCTGGTTGCTGTGGCCGTACATGCCCATCCGGACGTCCCGCGCCTCGGTCATCTCGTGGATGACCCCGCCGTACGAGCCGGCGAACTCGGGCGCCCCCGTCTCGGGCGTGCCGAAGAACTGGTCGAGCTTGTCCGCGAGGCCCTCGCGGCCGCCGTAGAGCCCGGCCAGGCCGCGGGTGTCCTGCGGGGCGTGGAAGGCGAAGTTCCAGCCGTTGGTCTCGGTGTAGTCGTTGCCCCAGACGTGCGGGTCGTAGCGGCCGGGCGGCAGGCGCCGCGAGCCGTCGGCGTTGCGGCCCTGGAAGAAGCCGATCGCGGGGTCGAAGAGCTTCACGTAGTTGCGGGCACGGTTGAGGAAGTACGCCGACTCGTCGCGGTAGCGGGCCTTGCGGGTGCGCTCGTGGAGGGCCTTGGCCATCGTCGCGAGACCGTAGTCGTTGAGGTAGCCCTCCAGGGCCCAGGACATGCCCTCGCGGGTGGTCGTGCTCGTCCAGCCGAGGAAGGGAGAGGTCTCCATGCCCTTGCGGCCGACGCCGGGCTGGGCCGGCACGACGGTGGCGTTCTTGAGCGCCGCCTCGTACGCGGCCTCCGCGTCGAAGGAGACGCCCTTGGCGTAGGCGTCGGCGAAGGCCACGTCGGAGCTCGTGCCCGTCATCAGGTCGGCGTAGCCGGGGGAGGACCAGCGCGAGATCCAGCCGCCGTCCTTGTACTGCTGCACGAAGCCGTCGACGAGCCGTCCCGCCTGCCCGGGCGTGAGGAGGGAGTAGGCGGGCCAGGTGGTGCGGTAGGTGTCCCAGAAGCCGTTGTTGACGTACACCTCGCCGTCGGCGATCCGCGCTCCCGTACGGGTCGGCGTGCTCTCGCCCTCGGGAGGGGAGAAGGGGCTCGCGTAGCGGTGGCGCGGGCGGGCGCGGGTGCCGGTGTTCTCGAAGCCGGAGTTGGGATAGAGGTAGAGGCGGTAGAGGCTGGAGTAGAGGGTGGTGAGCTGGTCGCGGCTCGCGCCCTCGACCTCGACGCGGCCGAGGAGGCCGTCCCAGGCGGCGCGGGCACGGTCGTGGACGCGGCCGAAGGAGGTGCCCTCGGGGATCTCCTGCTCCAGGTTGGCCTTCGCCTGCTCGGTGCCGATGAGGGACGTCGCGATGCGCAGGGTGACGGTGCGGTCCCGGCCGGGGGCGAGGCGCAGCCAGCCGGTGGTGCCGGTGCCGGTGCCGGCGTCGTCTCCCGGTGTGCCGCTCGCGGTGACGGGCGTGTCGAGCACCCCGTAGACGAACATGCGGCCCGCGCCGGCGGACAGCCCGCTGCGGACGTCCGAATAGGCGGTGAAGGAGCGGGTGCCGGGGTCGAGGGTGAGGCCGCCCTGGTTGCGGACGTTGTCGAGGACGAGGGCGGCGCTGCCGGCTCCGGTGTGCTTGCCGGTGTCGTTACCGGTGTTGTTGTTGCCGATGTTGTGGTCGGTTTCCTTGCCGGTGTCCTCCGGATAGGTGAAGCGCATGATCGCGGCGTGGTCGGTGGGCGCGATCTCGGCCTTGAGGCCGTTGTCGAAGGTGACGCCGTAGTAGTGCGGGCGGGCGGTCTCGCGGGCGTGGTGGAAGGGGAGGGCGCGGGCGGTGCGGCCGGTGTCCGGGGGGCCGGTGCCGCCCTTGGCGACGGCCGGCATCACCTGGAAGGTCTGCCGGTCGCCCATCCACGGGCTCGGCTGGTGGCTCGCGCTGAACGCCTGGATGGTCGGCAGGTTGTCGGCGTTGTTGGCGGCGGCGTACTGGTAGAGCCAGTCCATGGCGCCCGCGTTCGTGACCGGCGTCCAGAAGTTGAAGCCGTGGGGGACGGCGGTCGCGGGGAAGGTGTTGCCGCGGGAGAAGCTCGCGCTGGAGTGGGTGCCGCGGGTGGTCACCGCGTAGTCGGCCGGGTGCGCCGGGGGCTTCTCGGCCGGGGCCGGGGCGAGGGAGACGTCGTCCACCCAGCCGCGGAACTTCGCCGGCCCGGCGGGGGAGTCGTACGCGACGAGCACCCGGGCCACGGTCTTGCCCGCCGCCACGGACCCGATGCCGGACTCCTTGTTGTTCCACTGGTTGGCGTAGAGCGTGCGGGAGGCGGCCTGGCCGCGGGGCGTGAGGGGCGCGCCGTGCTGGTCCACCGCGCCGAGGTCGCTCAGATAGGTGCCGTCCGTGAAGGCGAGGTCCAGGGACACGTGGGTGGCCGGGTAGCGCAGGTCGACCTCGGGCATCGAGGGGAAGACCTTGTAGGAGAGGACGGTGCGCGCAGTGACGCGCAGGCCGCCGCCGCCCATCGAGAAGACCTTGTTGTAGGAGTAGGCGCGGCCCATGGCCTGGTGGGCGCCGCCGTAGCGCAGGGCGCGGCGGCCGGAGAAGCCGGCGCGCGCCTTGGCGGTGGGGGAGCCCTTGGGGCCGCCGTCGACGTAGCTGCGCATGTCGGAGGGCGGCGGCGGGCCGGTGTAGTACGGCGCCAGCTGCACCTCGGCGAGCTGGGTGATGTCCTCGCCGCTGTTGCGGGTTAAGTCGAGCCGGTAGTGGCGGTAGGGGGTGGTGTTGGTGAAGGTGAACTCGCGGGTCTGGAAGCGCTTGCTGAAGGTCTCGCCCTTGCGGGTGTCGAGCGGCGTCCAGCCCTTGCCGTCCTGCGAGCCCTGCAGGACCCAGTCGCGGGGGTCGCGGCCGGGGGCGTCGTTGGCGGACGTCAGGGCGTAGCGCACGGCGGTGACGGGCTCGGCGAGGTCGAACTCCAGCCAGGCCCCGGCCTTCTCGAAGGTGAGCCATTTGGTGGTGCTCTCGCCGTCGACGAGGTTCTCCTTGACCTCGCCGGAGCCGGCGTTCTCACCGCTCGCCCGGACGTCGGTGACGGAGTCGGTCACGTTGCCCGGGATGCCGCGGGAGTCGTTGCCGTCGACGCCGGAGGTGCGCTTGCGGCCGTCGGGGGTGGCGTCGACGGTGTTGCGCCAGTCGGGCTGGGGGTCGCCCGGTTCGAAGGAGGAGAAGAAGCGGTCGGCGGGGCGGGGGGCCCGGGCCTCGGCGGGAGCGGCTCGGGGGAGCTGAAGTTCCGTCATAAGGATGACGGCCAGAAGGAGTACGAGTGAGCGGGCGGGGCCGGGCCATCGGTGTCGTCGGGGTCCGTGCCAGTACCGCCGCCGTCCCTGCCGCATCGCATGTCTCCCATGTCTCGCAACGTGCAGACAACGTTGTCAAGTGAGCCGCGCAGAGATAAGTAGGGCGTGAGGGGCGGGTGGTGTCAAGGGTCTCGGAGGTGGTGTCGTCACCACCGGGCTTGCCGCCCGGACGGGACCTCGTCCGGACGGGACTCGTACCGTGGGAGGTCTCAACTAGAGAAAGACTGACGGCAGAAGCCGCTTCCGATCTTGCCCAGTTGGTGAGAAGTGGACTATACCTGTCGGCTACCGGGGAGGCTCCGAGGGCCGCCGCGGCGGATCCGGGGGAGCGCGGCAGGGGGGAGCGCCGCGGCCACGTCACCGCTCCCGGCGCACGCATCCAGCACACCCAGCACACCAAGCACCACACCAAGCTTCAACTGACCCGCGGTGTCGGGCCCTTCGGCAACTCTTGTGAGCAAGGGGAGTACCGGTGCACCGCCTGAGTCCTGGAGAAGGCGAGGACTTGAGCATGGGATCGAGCATGGGATCCACAGGGGAATTCGGCCGGCGCGACCTGATCAAGAGAGCGGCCGCACTCGGCCTGATCGCGGTGCCGTCGATGAGCGTGCTGACCGCCTGCGCGTCGGGCGGCGGCAGCGACGACAACAAGGTCGACAAGGGGACGAAGAGCGAGAAGAACCCGCTCGCGGTCAACGAGTCCGCGCCGCTCGACATCGTCATCTTCGACGGCGGGTTCGGCCAGCAGTACGCCAAGGACGCCGAGGCCGAATACAAGGCGGCGTATCCCAAGGCCCAGGTCAAGCACGCGGCCACCCAGGAGATCCAGACCCAGCTCCAGCCCCGCTTCAACGGCGGAACGCCGCCGGACCTGATCGACAACTCCGGTGCCAAGCAGATGGACATGGGCACCCTGGTGGGCAAGAAGCAGCTGACCGACCTCAATGCGCTGCTGGACGCGCCGTCGGTCGACGACCCGTCGAAGAAGGTACGGGACACGCTGCGGCCGGGCGTCGTCGAAATGGGGCAGTTCGAGGGCCAGGAGACGTGGGTCCTCTACTACGCGTACACGGTCTACGGCGTCTGGTACTCGAAGACGGCGCTGGAGAAGCTGGACGCGCAGTATCCGGAGACGTGGGACGAGATGCTCGCCGTCTGTGAGAAGGCGAAGAAGAAGGGCATCGCCGGGTGGACGTACCCCGGCAAATTCCCGTACTACCTGCCGTTCAGCCTCTACCCCTTCATCGCGAAGATCGGCGGGCGGGAGGTGCTCGACCGGATCGACAACCTGGAGCCGAACGCCTGGAAGGACCCGGCGGTCAAGGCGGCGTTCGAGGCCTATTACGAGCTCTACAAGAAGGGCTACATCCTCCAGGGCACCCCGGGCCTCACCCACATCGAGTCGCAGACGGCCTGGAACGAGGGCAAGGCCCTGTTCATCCCCAACGGTTCGTGGGTCGAGAACGAGTCGAAGAAGACCACTCCCGCCGACTTCAAGATGGCGGTCGGGGCGCCGTCGAGCCTGGACGCGAAGCGGGACAAGATGCCGTTCGGCACGATCTGGGCCTCGGGCGGCGAGCCGTTCATCGTGCCGAAGAACGCGAAGAACCCGCAGGGCGGCATGGAATTGCTGCGCATCATGCTGGGCAAGAAATCCTCGCAGAACTTCATCAAGCAGGTCTCGTCCCTGACCTCGCTCAACGGCGGGACGGAGGGACTGACCCTGCCGCCGGGCCTCACCTCGTGCCAGGAGGCCCTCACCAAGGCGGACAAGAACGTGGTCAACCCGCGCCTCGGCGACTGGTACACGGCCCTGCAGAAGGAGAAGATCGGCGTGGCCGCGCTGGGCGAGATGATGGCGGGCCGCATGACCCCGGACGAGACGATCGCGAAGATCCAGAAGTTCGCGGACGACGCGCGGGCGGACGGCTCGATCAAGAAGTACAGGCACAAGTCGTAAGGCTGGGGCATGTCGTAGGGCATGTCGTAAGGCATGCAGGCATGCCATAAGGCACGTCGTAGGGCAGGTCTTAGGGCACGTCTTAGGCGGCGGCGCGCGCCGGGGAAACCCCTGCCGCGTTCCGCCGCCCCGCACCCGCGGCTCCGCGCTCGCGGGAGATCGGGGTCGAAAGGCAATGCAGCACGGTAAGTACCGGTTCATCGCGGGGTTCCTGGCCGTACCCCTGGTGATCTACGCGGTGTTCGTGATCTCGCCGTTCCTCCAGGCCATCTACTACTCCTTCACGGACTGGACGGGCCTGAGTCCCGACTTCGAGATGGTCGGGTTCGGCAACTACCGGAAGATGTTCGAGGACGAGGTCTTCTGGAAGTCCGTCGGCCACAACGTCCTGTTGCTGCTGGTGCTGCCGCTGGTGACGCTCGGGCTGGGCCTCTTCTTCGCCTTCATGCTGAACGTCGGCGGGCGGCGGAGGAAGAACGCGGCGGTGGCGGGCGTCCGCGGCTCCGGCTTCTACAAGGTGGTGTACTTCTTCCCGCAGGTGCTCTCGATCGCCATCGTGGCGCTGCTGTTCCAGTTCGCGTACAACCCGAACAGCGGCGCGCTCAACTCCTTCCTCAGCGCCGTCGGCCTGGACTCGGTGCAGCCGAACTGGCTCGGTGACCCGGATCTGGCGCTGTGGTGCGTGATGGCGGTGATGGTGTGGAGCAACGTGGGCTTCTACGTGGTCCTGTTCTCCGCCGGAATGAGCTCGATCCCCCGGGACTTCTACGAGGCGGCGCTGCTGGACGGCGCGAACCGTATCCAGACGTTCTTCAGGATCACGCTCCCTCTTCTCTGGGACACCGTCCAGACCGGCTGGGTCTACATGGGCATCATGGCGCTCGACGGATTCGCGGTGGTCCAGATCATGACGGTGGGCCCCGGCGGACCGGACTATTCGACCGAAGTGCTCGCGTACTTCCTCTACACCAAGGCATTCCGCGACGGGCAGGCCGGATACGCGACGACGCTCGGCGTCGCCCTGCTCATCGTCACCATGATCTTCGCCGGCATCGTGATGAAGCTGGGCCGGCGCGAACGGCTGGAGTTCTGATGGGCGGCGTGGAGACGAAACCCGCGGCGGAGGCGGAAGAGACGCCCGGGGGCGTGGTGGTGGATTCCCCGGAGGGCCGCCTCGGCACCGAAGGAAGGGTCCTCAACGTCTTCTCGCACGGCGTGCTGATCCTGTGGGCGCTGATGGTGACGCTGCCGCTGCTGTGGGCGGTGATGAGCGCCCTCAAGGACGACAGGGCCATCTTCACCTCGCCCTGGGCGCTGCCCACGAGCCTGCACTTCGACAACTGGTCGCGGGCGTGGTCCCAGGCGCACATGAGCGAGTACTTCTTCAACTCGATCGTGGTGGTGGCGGGCTCGCTCTTCGGCACGATGCTGCTGGGCTCGATGGCGGCGTACGTCCTCGCGCGGTTCGAATTCCCGGGGAACCGCTTTGTCTACTACCTGTTCGTGGGCGGGATGAGCTTCCCGGTGATCCTGGCCCTCGTCCCGCTGTTCTTCGTCATGAAGAACATGCAGCTGCTGGACACGTACCACGGCCTGATCCTCGTCTACATCGCGTACTCGCTCCCGTTCACGATCTTCTTCCTGAGCGGTTTCTTCAAAACCCTGCCGAGCTCGGTGGCCGAGGCGGCCCTCATCGACGGCGCCTCGCACACGAGGACCTTCTTCCAGGTGATGCTGCCGATGGCCAAGCCGGGCCTGATCAGCGTCGGCATCTTCAACTTCCTGGGCCAGTGGAACCAGTACCTGCTGCCGGCGGTCCTGAACGTGGGCGACGAGGACAAGAAGCTCCTCCCGCAGGGCCTTGTAGCCCTGGCCGTGAGCCAGGGCTACAAGGGCGACTGGTCGGGCCTCTTCGCGGGCCTGGTCATCGCGATGCTTCCGGTGCTGGCGGCGTACATCGTCTTCCAGCGCCAGGTGCAGGCGGGGCTGACGGCGGGGGCGCTGAAGTAGCTGAAGCAACGGTCCGGGGCTCTCCGGGAGACCTGGAGAGCCCCGGAACGGGGTTACGGGCGGCGGCCGTGGTTGTGGTCACGGTCGTGGTCGTGGTCGTGGCGATCGTCGTGCCGGTCGTCGTGGCGGTCGTCGTGGCGGTCATCACGGCGGTCGTCGTGCCGGTCGTCCTGACGGTCGTCGCGACGGTGATCGTCGTGCCGTCCGTGATCGTCGTGCCGGCCGTGGTCGTCATGCCGGCCGTGGTCGTCATGCCGTCCGTGATCGTCGTGTCGGCCGTAGTCATCGTCCCGGCCGTGGTCGTCATCTCGGCGGTGGTCGTCATCTCGGCGGTGGTCGTCCCGGCCGTGGTCGTCGTCGTGGTGGTGGACCTCGGAGGGGTGCACCCACCAGCCGTTCCGGCAGACGCGGCCCTCGGCGTCACGATCACCTTCGTCGTAGACGCCGCTGCCTCTGGTCTCGCCGTTGGGCCCGGGCCGCGCGCTCGAATAGACGTACCGGCAGTCGGCGGGAGCCGGCGGAGTCCCGGGCGCCGCGGCCTGCGCCACCGGGAGCACGGGCAACGCGGCACCGGCGGCGCAGAGAACCACCAGCGCTGCACGCACAACATTTCGCATTCGGATCGCCCTTCGTCGAGGGGGCCGCGCCCTCGCGCGACCCTGGAGACACCACGATGACGAAAGAGAAGCGATGAGCTGTGACATATCCACACCACACCACACGAATGCGTATTGTGGTGTGTTAGGCGATAAATGTGACAGTAGTGAAGGTGTGGGCCGGCTGTCGCGCGGCGAGCGGCCACCCTCGGCCGGCCCGCGGAAGCATCAGATCCGGACGCGGTAGCCCGGACCGGCGCCGGTGGCGATGCGGCCGTAGTCCGCCCATCCGCCGCGTCCGTCGCCGCCCTGGTTCACGAGGGCGTCGACGGCACCGTTGTCGTGGACGATCAGGTGGTCGGCCCTGCCGTCGCCGTCGATGTCGGCGAAGCGGATGCCGGCGCCGGGCGCCGGAGTGCGGGAGACGATGATGCCCTGGTCGATCCAGTCTCCGTGTCCGTCGCCGCCCTCGTTGAGCCAGGCGTGCACGGCGCCGTTGTCTTCGACGACAAGGTAATCGGCCCTGCGGTCGTCATTGATGTCGGCGAATCGGACCTTGTTCCTGGGCGCGCCGGTGCCGGTGGCGATGACGCCGCGGTCCTCCCAGCCCCCTTGCCCGTCGCCACCCTTGTTGATGTACGCGTGGACGGCGCCGTTGTCTTCGACGACGAGGTAGTCGGCCTTACGGTCACCGTTGATGTCGGCGAATCGGACCTTGTAGCCGGGGGCTCCGGTGCCGGTGGCGATGACGCCGCGGTCGTCCCAGTCGTCCTTGGCGCCGCTGCTCGTGTTGATCCAGGCGTGCACGGCACCGCTGTCCTCAAGGACGAGGTAGTCCGCCTTGCGGTCGCCGTTGATGTCGGCGAAGCGGACTTTGGAGCCCGGTGCGCCCGTGCCCGTGGCGATGACGCCCTTGTTGATCCAGCTGCCGTGTCCGTCGCCGCCGCCGTTGACGTAAGCGCGTACGGCGCCGTTGTCGTCGACGACGAGATAGTCGGCCCTGCCGTCGCCGTTGATGTCCACCTGGTAGTCGCCGAGCGGGGCCTCGCGGGGCGCGGCCGGCTTGATGTCCACGCGCTCGCGCACCCAGCCGTCGCCCGCGGCGCGGGCCAGTCCCTCGTAGAAGGCGTTCGCCATCTTGGCGTAGCCGTTGTCGTTGGGGTGGAGACGGTCGTTGAGGTCCCGGGTGGCGAGCGCGCCCATGTCGACGTACCCCACCTTGAAGCCCTTGCTCCGCCGCTCGGCGACCAGGCGCGGAACCTCGGCGTTGAACTTCTCGACGCGTCTTTGCACCTCCGCCGACTGCGACGGCACGAGGGAGGAGACGAGCAGCGTCATGTCGGGCGCGGCGCGGGTGATCTGGTCGATCAGACGGCCGAGCCGGGCGGGAGCACCGTCCACGTCGTTGTTGAGGTCCATGTCGTTGGTGCCGATGTTGAGGAGCACCACGTTCGGGCCTGCCGCCGGCAGCCACTGCTCGATGTTCTCGGAGAGGTCGGAGATCTGCCATCCCGAGTGGCCTTCGTGCTCGGCGCCGTTGGTGCGCAGCGAGCCGACGAACTGCAGGGAGTCGGCGTGAGAGGCGAGCTTGTCGCGCAGGGCGATGCGGTAGCCGTTCTGGGTGGAGCTGCCGGCACCCCGGGTGATCGAGTCACCGAGGGGCATGACCGCCAGGCGCGGCACCTTCCAGTTCTGCTGGCCGACGGGGGCGGTCACCGCGGCGGTGCCCGGGGCTGGCGCCGCAGTGGCGGGGGCGGCGGCCGTGACCGCCAGGCTCGTCGTCAGTGCCGCAGCGAGGGCCGTTGTGAGAAGCCGCGCTGCGGAGCGAGGACGAGGACGAGGGTGAGGATGAGCGTGGGGCATGTGCAGGGGTCTTTCCATGAGGGCTGCCGCCGCTCGGGGAGGCAGCCGGGACGAATGCGGAGCCCCGCGCCGGTCGGGGCGCGGGGCTCGGTCACATCTGCCGAGGAGCCGGCGGATCGAGACGGAAGGCGAGGTCAGATACGGACCTTGCTACCGGGTGCGCCGGTACCGGTGGCGATGACGCCGCGGTCGTCCCAGTCATCCTTGGTGCCGCTGCTCTTGTTGAGCCAGGCGTGGACGGCGCCGTTGTCCTCGACAACGAGGTAGTCGGCCTTACGGTCACCGTTGATGTCGGCGAATCGGACCTTGTTCCCGGGGGCTCCGGTGCCGGTGGCGATGATGCCGCGGTCCTGCCAGTCGTCCTTGGTGCCGCTGCTCTTGTTGAGCCAGGCGTGGACGGCGCCGTTGTCCTCGACAACGAGGTAGTCGGCTTTGCCGTCGTCGTTGATGTCGGCGAATCGGACCTTGTGCCCTGGTGCGCCGGTGCCGGTGGCGATCACGCCGCGGTCGTCCCAGCCCCCTTGCCCGTCGCCACCCTTGTTGATGTACGCGTGGACGGCGCCGTTGTCCTCGACGACGAGGTAGTCGGCCTTGCCGTCGTCGTTGATGTCGGCAAAGCGGATCTTGTTCGGGGAGACGCCGACGCCCGTGGCGATCACACCGCGGTTGATCCAGCTGTCCTTGGCGACCTTGGTGTTGTTGATGTACGCCCGAACGCCGCCCTTGTCGTCGACGACCAGATAATCGGCCCTGCGGTCGCCGTCGATGTCGGCGAAGCGGACCTTGCTCGCGGGGGCGCCGGTGCCGGTCGCGATGACGCCCTGGCCGCTCCAGTCGTCCTTGACACCCTCGCTCTTGTTGATCCAGGCGCGGACGGCGCCGTTGTCTTCGAGGACGAGGTAATCGGCCTTGCCGTCGCCGTTGATGTCGATGTTGGAGTCCACCGGAGCCTCGCTCACGGGCTCTTTCCGGTTGACCTGCTCGCGAATCCAGCCGGTGATGTCGTCGGCGCGGGTACCGATCGCCCCGGTGCGGGTCTCCTTGGGGTCGATGCCAAGACAACCGCCCTGCCAGGACCTGCTGTTAATGCCGGCAAGTTCGTACCGTCCACCTGTATTGCGCAGAGCCGGGCCGCCGGTGTCGCCCTTGCACATGGTGGCGCCGTTGGCCTTGGAGGTCATGCTGAACGTGGTGTTCTCGGCCTTGTCCAGGGTGAACTGGCCGTAGTGGACGCGGTCGGGCACCCACTCGTCCTTGGTGCGGCCATAGCCTGCGAGCCACAGGCTCTCGCCGGGGAGGGGCGCTTGGGGGCTGAGGGCAACCGGAGCGATGCCGGTGAGGGGCTTGGCGAGCTTGGCCATGACCAGGTCGCGGTCCTCGCGCGGCACGAGCTCGACAACCCGGGCTTCATTGCCGCCGGTGGTGGCCTTGGCCGGGAGACTCGGGGCGCCGGGAGCAACCTTGTAGCTTTGCGCCGGGTTGTCGGCGAAGCAGCTGGCTGCGGTGACCAGCCACTGCGGGGCGACGAGGGCGGCCGAGCAGCCGCGCTGGCCGCCACCTATGTCGAGCTTCGTGGTAAAGGCGTAGGAGCCGTCCTTGTCCGGCTCACCGACGACCGCGCCGGCCTCGGCGCCATTGACTACGCCGACGGCTACGACGGATACGAGTAGTCCGGTCATCCACGCTGTGCGTGTGCGTACGGCAGGCATGCTGATTCTCCTTTGGGACGGAACTGGGGGAGCGGGAATGGTGGTACGTATCAGCCGATGACGCGCAGCTGAGCCCGGCCTGCTGCTAAGACAGGCCATGAGCCAAAAAGGTCATGACGACGACCGAGATGATGGCAGCGAGTTGGTAGCGAACAGGTACTGGGTATTTCTCTCTCCGCACACCCTGGTTGATCTCGGTCATGTACATATGCATGAGTTTTCTGGACGGGAACATGCCGAGTGTCAGACCGAACCACCCGAAGGAATAGAGCACCAGCATGTGCTTAGGGGACCAGTGTGCAGGTTCGAGCTGGCCGACCAGAATCATGCCCAGGCAGCAGCCGATGGACATGAGAGGGAAAACCACCTTCCCTTGCCTGCCGGGAAACCATTTCGTCATAGCGAAGCAGAAGACCGATGTTGCTGCCGCAGCCATGAGTAACAGGTAGGTGACGGGCAGGGACGTGAGCATGTGAGGCGGCCCCTTTGACTCAGGAAGGGGCCGGTGACCGTGTCTGTTCACCGGCCCCTCGGTAGGATCACAAAACGGTGTCGGTCAGAAGTAGGAGCTCAATACACCGATGACCGGTGACACCAGGTCGTGTCCGAACTGGGTGAACTTCGTGGCGACCCGGGGTGCAGCCCACTTCGCGACCGCAGGGCCGGCCAACTTGCCGATCACGTAGGACTGTCCGAGAGTCACAAGGCCCAGGGCGGCGCTTCCGGCGGATGCCCAGAACTTTCCGCTCGTGAAACCGTACTCAATTCCCGTGAACACCGCGCTGGCAATGCCGAGCCCGGCAGAAAAGAGACCGAAGCCGGTGGCGACGACCGCGAGGGGAGGAAACGGCAGGCTGGCTATGCCGAAGCCTGCGGCGATGAACCCTGTGACGATGCTGGCATCGTTGGTGGTCTTCGCCCACCAGCCGGCGTCCTTCCACCAAGGCGTATCACCGCTCTTGACGCTGTCGTTAGCCGGCGTGTCGACGGGGTCTTTCCCGCTCTCCCTCGCCTTCCGGGCCTCCTCGGCCGCCTTCCTGGCTGCCTCGGCGATTTCGGCCTTGCGCTTGTCGGAGGCGATCCGGTGGCTCTGGCTCGCGGCGTCGGCCGCCGCATTGGCGTCCTTGCCCGCCTGGACGGCCGAGGCGTGAGCGCGGGCCGCGGAGCCCTGAGCGCTATTGGCAGAGGACTGGGCGCGGTGTGCGGCTTCCAAAGCACGACTGGCGGAAAAGTTGGCCGTGCGCGAGGCCGATCGGGCGATGGCGGCCGCCTTCTGCGCTTGCTCGGCCGATGCCTGCGCAGCTGCTGCCGACTTGTCGGCCGCGTCTGCATTTCCCCTTGCTTCCCTCGCGTACGCCTGTGCGCGATCGGCGGATGCTTCGGCCTTCTTCGCCCACTCCGCCGCCTCCTTGGCCGCGTCGCGCGCCTTTGCCGCCGCTTCCTGGGCGCGAGCCGCGTCCTCCTGCGCCTTGTGCGCGATCTTCGCGGCGGCGGCTATGGCGCCGCGGACAGCAGCGATGTGAGCTGCGGAATCGTGATCGAGCTGGGCTGTCTTGTGCTGCACCGAGACGACGAAATTGCGGCGCATCCACGCCGGCCCTTCCATCGCGGCTTGCCCATGTGCCTTGGTGTAGGGGCCGGCGTTGGCAAGGATGGTGGCGACGGCCACCCCGTCGTCTTCCTTCAGCGCTTCCGGGTAGGTGATGTTCAAGAACTCGTGCAGCGCTTTTGCAGTGTCCGCATTGATCGCGTCGTTCGCTGACTTCTTCACAGCGGGGCCGGGACTGTTGGCGAGAATGCGGAGGATCTGGATGCGGTTGTCGACAGCCGCAGCCTCGATTGCGCCGGTCGTCAGAAATGTGGCCGCGGCGTCCGGAGCGTCATTTTCGAGAGCTCTTTGCGCGGCCTCGGCGATGGCCGGATTAGAGATCTCCGCGAGGTACAGGACAGTCTCACGATCGTCCTGCCGCTGTGCGATGGCCCGGTCGGTATCGATCCAAGCGTGGACATCGGCGTCGGACCCGGACAGTGCGAACCGGGCCGCTTCCTTCGTCCATGTGCCGTTCGAGTTCAAGAGAGCAACGGCGGCCTTCCGGCCCAGCGTGGCTGCCAGGTTCAGGTCGTTCGCCTTCAGGGCTGCGCCGGCTCGGGATATGAGGTCCTTGGTGGACTGATCGGTCCGATCCGCCTGTGTGCGCTTCTCGGCGAACTCGGTCCGTTCTCGCTCTTCGATGTCCGCGAGCAGCCGGGCCTCTTCCATGGCCTGCTTCATGTCCTCGTCCAAGCGCTGCGATTCGGCCTCCCGCGCCTGCTTCTCCACCTCGATCGCCTCAGTGACAGCCGCGGTGGCGTTGTTCGCCGCCTTGGTGGCTTCATTGGCGAAGTCGGTGGACTTCTTGGCATGGTCGATCGCTTGGCCCGCATACTTCGCGGCCCACTCGGCAGCGTCGGCGGCCTTTTCCGCGTGGCCGGCCGCGGCGTTGGCAGCATCGCGCGCCGTACGGGCAGCCTTAGCGGAGGCGTTGGCCAGGGCTTGGGCGGTGCCCGCGGCGTTGGTGGCGATGACGGCGTTGTTGCCGGCGATGTTCGCCTGCCGTCTGGCCTCGGCCGCCTCGGCCTGTGCCTTGCCTGCCGCGGAGGCCGCCGTGGCCGCGCTGTTGGCGGCGGAGGCGGCGTTGCGGGCGGCGGAGGCAGCGGCGGTTCCGGCGGAGGCAGCCTGCGCAGAGGCGTTGGCCGCATAGTCGGCAGCCTTTGCGGCAGTACGAGCCTGGGCCGCGGCGTTGCGTGCGGCGACCGCGGCGTCCTTCGCGGCACTTGCCTTCCCCGCGTCCCTGGAAGCGGCGATGGCCGAGTTGTAGGCGCGAGCGGCGGCGTTCCCGGCGGTGGCGGCGGCGTGGCTTGCGGCCGTGGCGGCATAGGCGGCGCGACGAGAAGCAGTGACGGCGGCATGCGAAGCGCGAATGGCGGTGCGAGCGGCGTCCGCGGCGTCCCGTGCTGCAGTGGCAGCCTTTCCGGCGGCCCTCGCAGACTTGGCGACGTCCTCCTTGGCCGCCTCGGCCTGTGCAGCCGCGGTCTGTGCGGCCGCCTTCGCCTTCTCGGCGGCCTCGACGGCACGGGCCGAGGCTTCCTCGGCGAGCTTGGTCTGCGCGTCGGCCCGCTTGCCTTCGCGTTCGACGACGGCGACGAGCTCCTCGATCGTCACCGACTCCTGGTCGCGCGCCCGGGCGATGTGCTGGCCGGTGTCGAGGAACCACTCCATGTCGGTGGCGCTGCCGGAGAGGGCGCGGGAGGCGTACTTCTTCACCTCCGGCCCCGCGTCCGTGAGCATCTTCGTCACCTGCACCCGCATGTCTTCCTCGCGTGCGGAGTACTGACCTTCTGTGAGGAAGCTTTCGAACCCCTGCTGGGTGCCGGTGTCGAGGGCGGCACTCGCTTCGCGGCGTACGGCCTTGTCTCCCGTGGCCATCACGGTCGTGGTGGCCACACGGAGGTCTTCCAAGATGGCGGGCTGGTAGCCGTCCTTCAGGAAAGCGGCAATGGCGGCATCACCGCCACCGAGCGCTTGACCGGCAGCGTTGCGCGTCCCCTTACCCGCGCCTGCCAGCGAGGACACGATGGCGACGCGGTTGTCCTCCGCCGTCGTCGCGGCCAGTTCCTGGGCGAGGAAGGTCTGAATGTCGGCGTCAGAGCCGCTGAGGGCGTACTCGGCAGCGGCTCGGGTGGCTTTGCCGCCGGTCAGCCATGCCTTGACGACCTTGGCCCGGTCGGTGTCGGGCAGAGCGAACGGGTCGTCAGAGTCGGCGCTCCCTGCCGCGGGGGCTGCCATGGCCGACAACGGGTTGAGGACGAGGCTCGATGTGGTGGCGACAGTGGTGGTTGCTGCTAATGCGGTAAGGAAACGCCGCCTGTTCCAGTAAGTGGTCTCCAAGAGGGGTCCAATCCGATGATGCCCGGCGGCCGCACACGGCCGACGGCTTGCCGCCGGACAGGTTGTGTCGCTCCGAAATGCATGCACGCGCTGGTGTTACTCGGGCGAACAGGGACACGGTTGGTGCGTGCAGCGTGACCCTATGCAATCGGAAGGCTGTTGGCTACCTGTGTACGCGAGGTGAAGACGTGACAATGACTACAAAGCCCTTATGTCCAAGTTTGGTTAATGATGCGCGTATTTAGGGGAGCGATTATTGAGTGACGTGAGACACGGAACCGTGCTTGAATCCCGTGACGCCATGCCCGCACCGTCACCGCGTACTGGCGGAGCGTGTTCAGAGCGGGCTGCGCGGTCCAACTCGCCTAACACTCAAGGAACCTTCGATGAAGCTCACACGGCGGTTCATCGCCACGGGCGCGGCAGTCGCGTTCTGCGCGGCCGGGGTTGGTATAGCCACCACCGCCCACGCCTCTGCCCCTAAAGCGCAGGGATTCGCGGTTGCGGATGGTCAACCGGACTTAGCGATAGAGGACTTCGGCTACCCGAACGCGGACAAGATCAAGGAAGAGAAGGGCATCACCCTCAAGCGCGGCGACGGTCACATCCTGCTTGCCGACTGTGGAAGCTCCACGGGTCTGATGGAGATCTGGTCGCGCAAACTCGGCAAGACCTGCTTCCGGGTCACCGGGTCCTCCGGCTACCTCACGCTTGAAGTGCCGTCTGTCTACGCCGTGAAGGGCGATAGCGACCACGCCGCCAGCGTCACCCTCGACGCACCGGACAAGAGGAAGCAGGAGGTCGAGGTCGCCAAGGGCGAATGGACGGGCGTCGGCGAGTCCATCGACCCGCAGGCTCGCGAGCACGTTCTCGTCGAGATCAGGGTTGGTCGAGGCAGTAACTAGCCTGCGATTCCGCCTTCCGGCGAGCCTTCATGGGCCGCAGGACACTGGCCGGCGACTGCCGTCCGGAGTGCGGGAGTGGTTGTGCCGCCTCAGTCGGCCAGTCGGCATCTCGCGGCCCCTGTGCGAAGAGTAGATGTTGCGAAAGGGTGGGGATTACCTTGAAGTTGTCTCGTATAGCCGCGGTGGTTGCTGTGACCGCCGTTGTTCCGGCCGTTCTGCTTACCTCGTCGGCCTTCGCGGACGGCACGGCCCAGGGCTCGTCCACACGGCCGGCCCAGGCCTCGGTGGCGAAGGCTGCCGGGCAGCAGCGCGCTGAAAGTCCTGCAGGCAACGACCAGCAGGCGGAGAAGGACCGGGCTGAGATCCAGCGCATCGTCAGCACCGGGGGCCCCTCGGTGAAGGAAGACGGCAAGGCGGCGCTGAGCGGTACGCCTGCCGATATGAGGAAGTTCCTCGAGACCGGTCAGTTCGAGGCGAGGGATTCGGACAACCAGGTGCTGGTCTCGCGGATCATCTACCTCGGGGGGCCTGATGTGAAGAAGGGCGGCAAGGCGGCCATGGCAGGTAGCCCGGAGGACCGGTCCACCTTTCTGGAAACCGGTCAGTTCGAGGCCAGGGATTCGGACAACCAAGTGCTGATCTCGCAGATCTTCTCTTCCGGGGGGCGTGGGGTGAAGGAGGCTGCCAAGTCGGCATTGAAGGGCACAGCGGCGGATCGGGTGGCCTTCCTCCAGGTGGGTCAGTACGACGCCCGGGACGATGACAACTCCGTCCTCATCTCCCGCATCGCCAGCGACGGAGGCCCTGCAATGAACGCTGCGGCCAAGAAGGCTTTGGTCGGCACTCCGGCGGACCGGATCGCCTTCCTCGAGACCGGCCAGTTCGAGGCTCGCGCGAAGGATAAGGCCCGGGGCTGAAGGCCGGATGATCTCTCTGTGGCCCGGCCGGGATTCCGGCAGGGTCACAGATCCGGCGGGCATCTCGCCTGTGGATCAGTACCCAGCCGCTTCCGCTTGATGCCGTTCGTACCATGACGGCCTCGATGTGGGTCAAGGGGTTGACGGGGGAAGCCGGTCGCCGCTCAGCTTAGAGTTCATGTGTTGTATGGACGGCGGGTCCCAGTGCTGTGGCCCGCTCGGCTAGGCGGGAGTGGATGGGCGTGGAGACTCCGGGGTCGCAGTCGTCGCTGCACCGGGCCAACCTTGAGCGGGTCGTGCGGGCCGTGCGGACGGCCGGGTCGCTCACACAGGCCGAGATCGCCCGGACCACCGGCTTGTCGGCCGCGACCGTTTCCAACATCGTGCGGGAGCTCAAGGAGGGCGGGACCGTCGAGGTCACGCCCACCTCCTCCGGCGGGCGGCGGGCGCGGAGCGTGTCGCTGTCCGGGGACGCCGGCATCGTCGTCGGGGTCGACTTCGGGCACACCCACCTGCGGGTCGCCGTCGGGAACCTCGCCCAGCGGGTGCTCGCCGAGGACGCCGAGCCGCTGGATGTGGACGCCTCCGCGGCGCAGGGGCTCGACCGGGCCGAGCATCTCGTCCGGCGGTTGATCGACGATGCCGGGATCGATCCCGCGAAGATCGTCGGCGTGGGGCTCGGCGTGCCCGGGCCTATCGACGTCGAGACCGGAACCCTCGGGTCCACCGCCATTCTGCCGGGGTGGGCCGGCACCAATCCGCGGGATGAGCTGGCCTCACGGCTCAGCGTGCCCGTACATGTCGATAACGACGCGAATCTCGGCGCCCTGGGTGAGCTCGTGTGGGGCGCCGGGCGCGGGGCTGCTGATCTTGCCTACATCAAGGTCGCCAGCGGTGTCGGGGCCGGGCTCGTCATCAATGGGCAGATCTACCGGGGACCCGGGGGCACCGCAGGGGAAATCGGGCATATCACGCTCGATGAGTCCGGGCCCGTGTGCCGGTGCGGGAACCGCGGGTGCCTTGAGACCTTTACGGCCGCCCGGTACGTCCTTCCTCTGCTCCATTCGGCCCATGGGGCCGATCTCACCGTTGCTCGTATGGTTCAGCTTGCGCGCGAGGGTGATCCCGGCTGCCGACGGGTTATTTCGGACGTCGGGCGGCATATTGGTAGTGGCGTGGCTAATCTGTGCAATCTGCTCAATCCTCGCCGTGTGGTGCTGGGCGGGGACCTCGCGCCCTCCGGTGAGCTCGTGCTCGCGCCCATCCGCGAGTCCGTCTCGCGGTACGCGATCCCCAGCGCCGCCCGGCAGTTGGAGGTCGTCCCGGGCGCGCTCGGCGGCCGGGCCGAGGTGCTCGGTGCCCTCGCGCTCGTGCTGAGCGAGATGGGTGATTCCACGCTGCTCGACGGGCATGCTCCGGTCGGGGCCCCGCTGCCCGCCTGAGCCCCGGTTCGCCCGGGACGCGCCCCGGCGCGTCCCGGCCCGTCCCGCTTTCGGGCCCGCCACGCCTCGATCCGTACGGCCTTGTGTTCACGTAGATAACGAATGGCATCGTTGCCGTCTCGTTAGGGATTTACTTCTTGACGGTGCTCGGGCGGCCGAGTTGACTTTCCGCCACCTCGGTCGCAACGACGCGGCCATGTCAGGGAGGTTTCTGCAAATGAACACGCATCTGCGTCGTGCAGCCGTGGCGGTGGCCGCCGTTTCGATGGCCGCCGGACTGGGCGCCTGCGGCAAGGCCAAGGAAGCGGGCGGCGGGGACACCAAGAAGGAGGGGAAGGGCTCGCTCACCATCGGGCTCCTCCTTCCGGAGAACCAGACCGCGCGTTACGAGCGTTTCGACAAGCCGCTGATCGAGAAGAAGATCAAGGAATTGGCGGGGACGGACACCGTCGTCCTTTACGAGAACGCCAAGCAGGACGCCTCCGTCCAGCAGCAGCAGGTCGACACGATGATCACCAAGAAGGTCGACGCGCTGATCGTCGACGCGGTGGACGCGAAGTCGATAGCTTCCTCGGTGAAGAAGGCGAACGACAAGGGAATTCCCGTCGTCGCGTACGACCGGCTGGCCGAGGGCCCGGTCAAGGCGTACACCTCCGTCGACAACGAGCGCGTCGGCAAGATCCAGGGCGAATCGCTCCTCAAGGAGCTCGGCGACAACGCCTCCAAGGGCCAGATCGTCATGATGAACGGCTCCGTCACCGACCCGAACGCCAAGATGTACAAGGACGGCGCCCACTCCGTCCTCGACGGCAAGGTCAAGATCGGGAAGGAGTACGACACCAAGGAGTGGAAGCCGGAGAACGCCAACGAGAACATGAAGGGCGCGATCTCCTCGCTGGGCAAGGACAACATCGTCGGCGTCTACTCCGCCAACGACGGGATGGCCGGCGGCATCATCACGGCCCTCAAGAGCGCCGGCTTCGACAAGCTTCCGCCCGTCACCGGCCAGGACGCCGAGCTCTCCGCTGTTCAGCGGATCCTCTCCGACGAGCAGTTCATGAGCGTGTACAAGCCGTACAAGCCCGAGGCCGACGCCGCTGCCGAGATGGCCGTTGCGCTCGCCAAGGGGAAGGCGCTCGACGGCATTGCCAAGTCCACCGTCGACAGCGGCACGCAGAAGAAGATTCCTTCCATCATCGTCACCCCCTTTGCGCTCACCAAGGCCGACATCGGGAAGTACGTCGGTCAGGAGGGCTTCTTCAACCGCGACGAGATCTGCACTGAGAAGTACAAGGCTCAGTGCGACTCCGCCGGAATCAAGTAGGGGTTCCGCAGATGTCCGTCACATCCGCCGCATCCGCTGCGCAAGCCGGGAGCGCCACACCGGTTCTCGCCCTCCGCGGGATCTCCAAGCGCTTCGGTGCCGTCCAGGCGCTCACCGACGTCGACCTGGAGATCCACGCCGGCGAGGTGGTCGCCCTCGTCGGCGACAACGGCGCCGGCAAGTCCACCCTGGTCAAGACCATCGCCGGCGTCGGCCCCGCCGACGACGGGGTCATCGAGTGGGAGGGGAAGCCGGTCACCGTCGACCGGCCGCACACCGCCCAGGAGCTCGGCATCGCGACCGTCTACCAGGACCTCGCGCTCTGCGACAACCTCGACGTCGTCGGCAACCTCTTCCTCGGCCGCGAGATCGTCCGCGCGGGCGTGCTCGACGAGGTCGAGATGGAGCGCCGCGCCCGTGAGCTGCTCTCCACCCTGTCCATCCGGATCCCCAGCGTCCGGATCCCCATCGCTTCGCTCTCCGGCGGGCAGCGGCAGACCGTCGCCATCGCCCGCTCGCTGCTCGGCGAGCCCAAGATCGTCATCCTGGACGAGCCGACCGCGGCGCTCGGCGTCGAGCAGACCGCGCAGGTCCTGGACCTGGTCGAGCGGCTGCGCGAGCGCGGCCTCGGCGTCATCCTCATCAGCCACAACATGGCCGACGTGAAGGCCGTCGCCGACCGCGTCGCCGTCCTGCGGCTCGGCCGCAACAACGGCACGTTCCCGGTGGCGAGCACCACCCAGGAAGAGATCATCTCCGCCATCACCGGGGCTACGGACAACGCTGTCACGCGGCGGCGGGCCCGCTCCGCGGAGGCGGGTACGGCCGCCGAGGGTGGTGTGGGTACCGGCGCGGCCGGGGCCGCTACGACTACCGAGGCAGCCGCTACGGGTACCGCGGCCGCTACGGCCGCCAGCGCCGCCACCGCCGCGGAAGCCACTGATTCCGCCCCCGCGGACGCCGGCGAGGAGGCCGACGCATGACCACCAAGCTGCCCACGTCGGCCTCCGGCGGCCCCGCCGACGGTTCCAGCGGCGCCGACGGCGCCAACGGCGCCAACGGCGCCAACGGCGCCAGCGGCTCCAACGGCGCAAACGGCGCGAACGGCCAGGCGCCCGCCCATGACGCCCTCCCCGCCGTCGACCCCCGCCTCCTCGTCCGCGAAGAGGGCTTCGCCGGCTACTGGAGCGAATTCCGCCGCAAGCTGCGGAGCGGCGAGCTCGGCTCCCTCCCCGTCGTCGTCGGCCTGATCGTCATCGCCCTGGTCTTCCAGCTCCGCGACTCGGCCTTCCTCGGCGCGGAGAACCTCAGCAACCTCTTCGTCACCGCCGCCGGCACCGGCCTCATCGCGGTCGGCATCGTCTTCGTGCTGATCCTCGGCGAGATCGACCTGTCCGTGGGCTCTGTCAGCGGCCTCGCGGCCGCCGTCTTCGCCGTGCTCAACATCAACCACGGCATGGCGGAGTGGCTCGCGCTCGTTCTGGCGATCCTCTCCGGCACCCTCATCGGCGCCCTGCACGGCTTTTTCTTCGCCCGGATCGGCGTGCCCGCGTTCGTCGTCACGCTGGCGGGCCTGCTGGGCTGGAACGGCCTGATGCTGCAGGTCCTGGGCTCCAACGGCACGATCAACCTCGACGACTCCGGGCTGGTCGCCGGCCTCACCAACCACTACTTCACCGACGTCTCCGCCGCGTACGGGCTGGCGACCGTCGCCGTGGCCGCGTTCTTCCTGGTGTCGTTCCGCGACAGCAGGCGCCGCGAGGCCGCGGGCGTGCCCAGCCGGCCGCTCAGCGAGATCGTGCTGCGCACGGTGGCGCTGGCCGTGCCGGCGTACGTGGTGGCGTGGCTGTTCAACCAGTACAAGGGCCTGCCGCTGGCCGTCGTGATCTTCCTGGGCGTGGTCGTGGCCCTGGACCTCGTGCTGCGCCGCACGCCGTACGGGCGGAAGGTCTTCGCCCTCGGCGGCAGCGTCGAGGCGGCCCGCCGGGCCGGCATCAACGTCGCGGCGGTCCGGATCTCCGTCTTCGCCCTCTCCGGAACGATGGCGGCCGTCGGCGGCATGTTCCTGGCGTCGCAGATCAACGCCGCGAACCAGTCCTCCGGGGCCGGCAGCCTCCTGATGAACGCGATCGCCGCGGCGGTCATCGGCGGCACCAGCCTCTTCGGCGGGCGCGGCAAGACGTGGTCCGCCCTGCTGGGCGTGCTGGTGATCCAGTCGATCGCGTCGGGCATGGCGCTGCTGGGCATCGCCTCGGCGGTCCAGTACATGATCACCGGTGCGGTGCTGCTGGCTGCGGTCGTGATCGACTCCGTGTCGCGGCGGACGCAGAGGACTGCGGGGCGGGCGTAGGCCCCTGCGACGGCCCTGCGACGGCCCTGCGACGGCCCTGCGGGGCGCGGTGTGTGTACGGGGTGCCGCCGTCTTACGTTGCCCGTTGCTCGTCGCCTGTTGCCCGGCTGGGCGGCGGGCGGCGGGGCGTTTGGCGTACGTGTACGGAGCTGCTCGTACGTTGTCGGTCGCCGGTCCGTCGTGGCTGGTCGCGCAGTTCCCCGCGCCCCTTGCGGGGCGCAGCCCCCGGCGTCCGGAGCCGCCATGCCCCGGCCTCGTACGGGCAGGTCGTCCGAACAGGTCCGGACAGACCCCTATGGGGTATTTCGCGGCCCCATCCGTCCGTTCGTGCGGCCGGTCGGGTGACCCGGCTCGCATCACCCGTTCATCGCCACGCCGGGCGGAACATTAGACTCGACGGATCTAGAAGCTTCGATGAGCTTCTGCAAGCTTCTACAAGCCGACAGCTCGATGAAGAGGAGGCACGGGTGGCCCTGCTGACCCGCATCAGGGAACCGCGCGACCTGGACCGGCTCAGCCCGGAGCAGCTCGACCGGCTCGCCGCCGAGATCCGCACCTTCCTCGTCGACGCCGTCTCCAAGACCGGCGGCCACCTCGGGCCCAACCTCGGCGTGGTGGAGCTCACCATCGCCCTGCACCGGGTCTTCGACTCGCCCAAGGACAAGGTGCTCTTCGACACCGGACACCAGGCGTACGTCCACAAGCTGCTCACCGGCCGCCAGGACTTCTCGAAGCTGCGCGCCAAGGACGGCCTCTCCGGCTACCCCTCGCGCGCCGAGTCCGCGCACGACGTGATCGAGAACAGCCACGCCTCCACCGTCCTCGGCTGGGCCGACGGCCTCGCCAAGGCCAACCAGGTCCTCGGCAAGGACGACCACGTCGTCGCCGTCATCGGTGACGGCGCGCTCACCGGCGGCATGGCCTGGGAGGCGCTGAACAACATCGCCGTCGCCAAGGACCGCCCGCTCGTCATCGTCGTCAACGACAACGAGCGCTCCTACGAGCCCACCATCGGCGGCCTCGCCAACCACCTCGCCACCCTGCGCACCACGGACGGCTACGAGCGCTTCCTGGCCCGCGGCAAGGACATCCTGGAGCGCACCCCGGTCGTCGGGAAGCCGCTGTACGAGACGCTGCACGGCGCGAAGAAGGGCCTGAAGGACTTCATCGCCCCGCAGGGCATGTTCGAGGACCTGGGCCTGAAGTACGTCGGCCCGATCGACGGCCACGACATCGAGGCCCTGGAGTCCGCCCTGCAGCGCGCCAAGCGCTTCGGCGGGCCCGTCCTCGTGCACTGCCTGACCCAGAAGGGCCGCGGCTACAAGCACGCCGAGCAGAACGAGGCGGACCGCTTCCACGGCATCGGCGCCATCCACCCCGACACGGGCCTGCCCGTCGCCTCCTCCGGCGCCAGCTGGACCTCCGTCTTCGCCGACGAGATGGTGCGGCTCGGCAAGGAGCGCGAGGACATCGTCGCCATCACGGCGGCCATGATGCAGCCGGTCGGCCTCGGCAAGTTCGCCAAGGCCTTCCCCGACCGCGTCTACGACGTCGGCATCGCCGAGCAGCACGCGGCCACGTCCGCGGCCGGCCTGGCCACGGGCGGGCTCCACCCGGTCTTCGCCGTGTACGCCACCTTCCTGAACCGCGCCTTCGACCAGGTCCTCATGGACGTCGCCCTGCACAAGTGCGGTGTGACGTTCGTCCTCGACCGGGCCGGCGTCACCGGCGACGACGGCGCCTCGCACAACGGCATGTGGGACATGTCGATCCTGCAGGTCGTCCCCGGCCTGCGGATCGCCGCCCCGCGCGACGCCGACCAGGTCCGCGCGCAGCTGCGCGAGGCCGTCGAGGTCAAGGACGCGCCCACGGTCGTGCGCTACTCCAAGGGCACCGTCGGCCCGGCCGTCGAGGCCGTCGGCCGCGTCGGCGGCATGGACGTGCTCCGGAAGCCCGCGGAGGGTGTCGAGCGTCCCGACGTGCTCATCGTCTCCGTCGGCGCGCTCGCCCCGATGTGCCTGGAGATCGCCGACCTCCTCGACAAGCAGGGCATCTCCGCCACGGTGGTCGACCCGCGCTGGGTCAAGCCGGTCGATGCCGCGCTGCCGGGCCTCGCGGCCGAGCACCGCGTCGTCGTCACTGTCGAGGACAACAGCCGTGTGGGCGGTGTCGGCTCTGCTGTCGCGCAGGCGCTGCGTGACGCGGGGGTCGACCTGCCGCTGCGGGACTTCGGTATTCCGCCGCGGTTCCTCGACCACGCCTCCCGCAAGGAGGTCATGGCCGAGATCGGGCTCACCGCGCCGGACATTGCGCGTCAGGTGACGGGGCTTGTCGCCAGGATTGACGGGCGGCTTGAGGACGCGGCGGAGGTGGCCGGGGCGGCCGAGGCGGCGGCCGAGGCGGCCGAGGCTGCGGCGGAGCCGGCGCGGGACTAGGGCTTCGCCCTTTCCCCGGCTCTACGGGCTCTGCTGGCGGTCGGCTGCGGGCCCGCTGTGGCCGGTCGCGCAGTTCCCCGCGCCCCTTACGGGGCGCGGCCCTGCGTCGCTGGTCGCGCCCGCGCGGCGGAGCCGCACATTGATACGGCCCCGCGCCCCTTACGGGGCGCGGCCCTGCGTCGCTGGTCGCGCTCCCGCGGCGGAGCCGCACATCGATACGCCCACCGCGCCCCTCACCGGCGCTGTCACCGCTCCTCACGGACCGGTCGGAACTACCCCTATCCGGGTGGTCCGGCCGGTCCGTATGCATATGGACCTCTGCGTCCCATCGGGTGAATCCTGAGGGTGGGTGGCAGGTCCGGCCACCCCGCGCCCCCGATCATCGCGGACACTCGCTCAGTTCACGGTGAGCGATGGCAGCGACGGCGAAGAGTGTGCGAGCAGGTGGAGGTGGGCCGATGAGCACGAGCGAACAGCAACCTCTCGGGGAGCGCCGCGGCAAGCGCGGGGTCTTCCGGACAAAATCCGTGGAGCAGTCCATCCGGGACACCGAGGAGCCCGAGCACGCCCTCAAGAAGTCCCTCACCGCCCTCGACCTCACCGTCTTCGGCGTCGGTGTCGTCATCGGCACCGGCATCTTCGTCCTCACCGGCAAGGTCGCCAAGGAGAACGCCGGCCCTTCGGTCGCGCTGGCCTTCGTCCTCGCCGGGATCGTCTGCGGGCTCGCGGCGCTGTGCTACGCCGAGTTCGCCTCCACCGTGCCGGTCGCCGGTTCCGCGTACACCTTCTCGTACGCCTCCCTCGGCGAGCTGCCCGCCTGGATCATCGGCTGGGACCTGATCCTGGAGCTGGCGCTCGGCTGCGCCGTCGTCTCCGTCGGCTGGTCCGGCTACATCCGTTCCCTGCTGGACAACGCCGGCTGGCATCTGCCCGTGGGCCTGCAGGGGACGCACAACGGCAGCTTCGGCTTCGACATCCTCGCCGCCGCGCTCGTCCTCGTCCTGACGGCCATCCTCGTCCTCGGCATGAAGCTGTCCTCGCGCGTGACGGCCGTCGTGGTCGCGGTCAAGGTCACCGTGGTCCTCATCGTCATCATCGTCGGGGCCTTCTTCATCAACGGCGCCAACTACGAGCCGTTCATCCCGGATTCCCGGAGCACCACGGCCGGCGGTGACATCAAGGCACCGCTCGTGCAGCTGATGTTCGGCTTCTCCCCGTCGAACTTCGGCGTCATGGGCATCTTCTCGGCCGCCGCCGTCGTCTTCTTCGCCTTCATCGGCTTCGACATCGTCGCCACCGCCGCCGAGGAGACCCGCAACCCGCAGCGCGACGTGCCGCGCGGCATCCTCGGCTCCCTCGCCATCTGCACGCTGCTGTACGTGGCCGTGTCCGTCGTCGTCACCGGCATGCAGAAGTACAGCGAGCTGTCCACGGACGCCCCGCTCGCCGACGCCTTCAAGGCCACCGGGCACCCGTTCTGGGCCGGGCTCATCAGCTTCGGCGCCGCCGTCGGCCTCACGACCGTCTGCATGATCCTGCTGCTCGGCCAGAGCCGCGTGTTCTTCGCGATGAGCCGCGACGGGCTGCTGCCGCGGATCTTCTCCCGGGTGCACCCGAAGTACGGCACGCCCTACCGCTCCACGATCCTGCTGGGCGTGGTCGTCGCCGTCCTCGCGGGCTTCACCTCGATCGACGTCCTCGCCGAACTCGTCAACATCGGCACGCTCTTCGCGTTCGTCGTCGTCGCCCTGGGCGTCGTCATCCTCCGCCGCACCCGGCCCGACCTCCCGCGCGCCTTCCGCACGCCGCTGGTGCCCGCGGTGCCCGTCCTGTCGGTCATCGCCTCGCTGTGGCTGATGCTCAATCTGACGGCGGAGACGTGGCTGCGGTTCGCGGTGTGGATGGCCGTCGGCTTCGTCCTGTACTTCGTGTACGGGCGGCAGCACAGCCGGGTGCCGTAGCCCCTCGCGGGGGGCCTGGGGGCCTGGGGCC
>NZ_JBPQTW010000036.1:0-44493 GCF_051386535.1 Streptomyces sp. URMC 127 | reverse complement strand
CCCCGCAAGGGCCGCTTCCCGCCACCCGCGGACCGGCACCGGCTCCCCCGCCCGTCCGCCCTCCCGACCGGAAACTGCACTATCCGGGCCGCCGCGGCCCCGTGAGACTCGTCCGGCGTGAGCACCGGATGCCGGCCCGGTTCTCCGTCCCGCACCCGTTCCGACCACGTGAGGAGAGTGCCGATGTACGCGAAGTTCGCGGAGCTGGGCAGCCGTCTTCTCGGGAAGTTCGTACCCGAGATCGACGCGGCCGCCGCCGAGCTCCTGGCCTGCGGCAACTACCCCGCCTGCTGGCAGTGCAGCGGGAAGTGCGGCTACAACGCCCCCTGCTGGGCCTGCTGCAACTCCAACGGCTGCCCGACGATCGTCTGTCAGTGCTAGCGGCCGCCACTGCGTAACGAACGCCCCGACCGGGCCCGACCGAGGACGTCACGACAACCGCTGGAGGAGGAGAACCGGATGGGCTGCCTGGCCATCGGAATCCAGTGCCTGATCGGCGTGGTGTTCCTCGCCTCGTCCGCCGGGAAGGTGGCCGGGCGAAGAGCCTTCGGCAGGTTCGTGTCCTCGGTGGCGGGCATGCAGGTCGTGCCCTTCCGCTCGGCCCGGCCGGTGGCGGTGGCCGTGGTGGCGGCCGAAGGCGCGGTGTGGGTGTGCCTCGCCGTGCCCGTGCCCGCCGCCACGGTCGTGGGGCTCGCGATCGCGGCGGGCCTGCTGGCGGTCTTCACCGCCGGCATCGCCCTCTCCCTGCGGCGCGGCGTGCGGACGCCGTGCCGGTGCTTCGGCTCCTCCGCGAGCCCGCTCGGGCCGAGGCACATCGTCCGCAACCTCGCGCTCATGGCCGCGGCGGTCACCGGCGCCGCGGCCGTGACCGCGGGAGGCACGGCCGCCCCGGCCGGGGCGGCCGTCGCCGCGCTCGGCGGCCTGCTGCTGGGCGGGCTGGTCACCGCGCTCGACGACATCCTCGACCTGTTCCGGCCCGTCGAGGCGCGCCCGCACCCGTACGGAACATGAACGGAATCTGAACGGACCCCAAGCGAACCCGAGCCTCGTGCGAACCCGGAGGAGACAACTCCCATGCCCGTCCTGATCGCGGCGGTGGTCCTGGTGGGACTGCTCTGCACGCTGGACCTGATCCTCACCCTCGGGGTGATCAAACGGTTGCGGGAGCACACCGCGCTGATGTCCAAGATGGCCGAGACCTCGCCGCCCGGCAGGCCGCCCGTCATCAAGGTGGGCGAGGAGGTCGGCGAGTTCAGCGCCGTCACCGTCGACGGCGAGGTGCTGACCCGCGCGTCGCTGTCCGGCGACACCCTGGTGGCGTTCTTCTCCCCCAGCTGCGGCCCGTGCCACGAGATGCTGCCGAAGTTCGCGGAGTACGCGCGGACGGTGCCCGGCGGCCGCGAGCAGGTGCTGGCCGTGGTGGTCGGCACGCCGGGCCGGGCCGAGGGGCAGGTCGCGGGGCTGGCCTCCGTCGCCCGCGTGGTGGTGCAGGACACCGACACGGCCCTGACCGACGCGTTCCAGGTCTTCGGCTTCCCGACGCTGCTTCAGGTCACCTCCGGCGACGCGGGCGTCCCCGTCATCGCGCGCAACAGCGTGAACCTGGATGCGCCCGTCGTGGCGGCATGAGCGGGCGGGACCGCGCCGCGCGGGCGGCCGGAGCGCCTTCCGCGCCGGGCCCCGGCGGGCCGCCGGCCGGGCCGGGCCCGGGCGGGCCCGCAGCCGTGGCCGCTCCCGTGCCCTCCCCGGCCACCGGTCCCCTGGCCGCGGCCCGGCGGACCGCCGCGGCCGCCGCGCTGGTGGCGAGCGCGGCGCCCGCGGCGCTCGGCTGCTACCTGGCACTGACCCTGATGGCCGGGGCCCTCCCCGTGGTGACGGCCTGGCTGACCAAGCTGCTGCTCGACGGGCTGGGCTCGGGCGCCTCCTTCGCGGCGCTCGCCGCCCTTGCCGCCGGCCTCGCCGCGGCCGGGGTCGTCATCTCCGTGGTGCCCCACAGCAGCCAGTACCTGCGGCGTGAACTGGACCGCAAGGTCGGGCTGCTCGCCGACGACCGGCTGTTCAGGGCAGTCGAGGGCTTCGCCGGCCTGGGGCGCTTCGAGGACCCGCGCTTCCTCGACCGGCTCCGGCTCGCCCAGGGATCCGGCGGCGGCATGCCCAACCAGGCCGTCGACGGCGCCGTCGGCATCGCCCGCAGCGCCCTCACCATCGGCGGCTTCCTCGGCTCCCTGTCGCTGCTCAGCCCGTGGATGACCGCGCTGGTGCTCGGCGCCGCCGTGCCGTCGCTGGCGTCCGAGGTGGCCATGGCGCGCCGCAAGGCGCGCACGCTGTGGGACATCGGCCCCGTGGAGCGGCGCCAGATGTTCTACAGCGAGCTGCTGTCGAGCGTCGAAGCGGCCAAGGAGATACGGCTGTTCGGCACCGGCGCGTTCCTGCGCGGCCGGATGCTCGCCGACCGGCGCACGGCTGATGCGGCGAAGCGCACGGTCGACCGGCGGGAGGCCCTCGTCCAGTCGGGGCTGGGGCTGCTGGCCGCGCTCGTCTCCGGCGGGGGCCTGCTGTGGGCGGTCGGCGCCGCGCACGCCGGTGCCCTCTCGGCCGGCGACGTCGTCATGTTCGTGGCCGCGGTCGCGGGCATCCAGGGCGCGCTGGCCACGCTGGCGAGCGAGGTGGCCCGCGCGCACCAGGCCCTGCTGATGTTCGACCACTACCTGGTGGTCGCGGGCGCCGGTCCGGACCTGCCGGTGCCCGCCGTGCCCGCCGCGCTGCCGCCGCTGGCCCGCGGCATCGAACTGCGCGACGTGTGGTTCCGCTACTCCCCCGGGCATCCCTGGGTGCTGCGCGGTGCCTGCCTGCGCCTGCACCACGGCCGGTCGACGGCCCTGGTCGGGCTGAACGGCGCCGGCAAGTCCACCCTGGTGAAGCTGCTGTGCCGCTTCTACGACCCCGAGCGCGGCGCGATCCTGTGGGACGGCGTGGACATCCGCACCGTCGACGTCGCCGAGCTGCGGCGGCGCGTCGGCGCGGTGTTCCAGGACTACATGCACTACGACATGACGGCCGCGGAGAACATCGCCCTCGGCGACCTCGGCGCGCTGGACGACCGCCCGCGCATCGAGGCGGCGGCGGAGCGCGCCGGCATCCACTCAACGGTCGCGGCCCTGCCGCACGGCTACGACACGCTGCTGTCGCGGAGGTTCTTCATGGAGTCCGACAAGGACAACCCGGAGACCGGCGTGGTCCTCTCCGGCGGGCAGCGGCAGCGGCTCGCGCTCGCCCGCGCGTTCCTGCGGGACCGGCGTGACCTGATGATCCTCGACGAGCCGTCGGCCGGGCTCGACGCCGAGGCCGAGCACGAGATCCACACCGCGCTGCGGCACCACCGCGGCGAGCGGACCAGCCTCCTCATCTCCCACCGCCTGGGCGCGGTCCGCGAGGCGGACGTCATCGCCGTCCTGGAGGACGGCCGCGTCGTCGAACAGGGCCCGCACGCCGAGCTCATCGGCACCGGCGGCCGCTACGCCCGCCTGTTCGCCCTCCAGGCGGCGGGCTACCGGGCGGGCGGGGCCGCGGGCGCGCCCGCGTTCACCGGAGAGCCGCGGTGACGGCCGGGCCCGCGCCCGGGCGGCTGGTGCGCCGCGCGGCGGCGGTCGCGGCCGGCCTGGCGCTGGGCGGAGCCGTGGCGCTGACGCGCGGCCTGGTCGTGGTCACGGTCCGCGGCACGAGCATGGCGCCGGCCTTCCGCGACGGCGACCGCGTGCTCGTACGGCGCGGCCCGTGCCCGGCCGTGGGGCAGGTGGTGGTGGCCGAACGGCCGGCGGGCGGCGGCACCTGGCCGGGCCCGCCGGTGCGCCCCGGGGCGGGCGCGGCCGGCGTCCGCGGCCGCGACTGGCTCATCAAGCGCGTCGCCGCGCTCCCCGGCGACCCCGTTCCCCGTGACCGGGTGCGCTCGCTGGGCGCGGCGCCGGAGCGGTACGTGCCGCCGGGGAAGGTGGTCCTCCTCGGGGACAACGGGAGGGTCAGCTTCGACTCCCGGGACGTCGGTTACTTCCCGCTGGACCGCGTCCTGGGCACCGTCGTCACACGTAGCCCTCGGGGATCGTCCGCGTGATGCGGGCGGCGAGCTCGGCGAGGACGACGGGCCCGTCGCTGCCGCCGCCCGCGTACTCCTTCGGCAGGGTGACCTCGACCCAGGCGGCGCGGTGCGTGGCCAGGAAGCGGACGCTGCCGTCGTCCTGCTGTTCCGGGTACCAGGCGAGGCCGCCGATGGCCCACGCGGAGCCGTAGCGGTCGAAGCCCTCGGCGCCGACCGTGAGCGCTTCGGGGCGCGGCACGCCGCAGCGCAGAAACACGGCCGGCGTGCCCCACTGCGCCGTGAACTCCGCACCACGGCGACGGTCAGGGCGCGTAAGCGGCGGGTCCGGAGGGTCACCGGATGATCGTACGGGGAAACAAATGATGCTGAATCACATGAAAGTGGAACCATTCATCTCACTGGAGGCGTAGTGCATAACGACCGCATCACGAGAGACACGAGGAGAATACGATCTTGGAGCGCACAGGTGCACGCCCCTCCCGCCGCACGCTGCTGACCCTCGGCGCCGGCACGGCCCTGGCCGCCGCCGTGACCTCCGGAGGGTCGGCGTACGCGGCCGCGCCCGGCGGGGACCGGACCTGCCGGCGGCTGCGCGAGCTGGAGCAGGAGCACTCCGCCCGGCTCGGGGTGTTCGCCCACAACACGGTCACCGGCAGGACGGTGGCCCACCGCGACGACGAAGTCTTCCCGATGTGCTCGACGTTCAAGACGATCGCCGTCGCCGCCGTCCTGCGGGACCTCGACCGCGACGGCGAGTTCCTCGCCAAGCGCATCCACTACACCAAGAAGGAGGTCGAGGACTCCGGCTACGACAAGATCACCGGCCTGGACGAGAACGTCGCGAACGGCATGACCGTCGAGGAGCTGTGCGCCGCCGCCGTCTCCTACAGCGACAACGGCGCGGCGAACCTCCTGCTGCGCGAGCTGGGCGGCCCCACCGCCGTCACCCGCTTCTGCCGCTCGGCCGGCGACGGCATCACCCGGCTCGACCGCTGGGAGCCCGCGCTGAACTCGGCGGAGCCGGACCGCACGACCGACACCACCACCCCGCGCGCCATAGGCCGCACCTACGCGCGCCTCGTCCTCGGCAACGTGCTGGAGCCCGCGGACCGCAAGCGGCTGACCGGCTGGCTGCTCGCCAACACCACCAGCAAGGACAGGCTCCGCAAACACCTCGTCCCGGCGGGCTGGACCGTCGCGGACAAGACCGGCGCCGGCTCGTACGGCACCAACAACGACGTGGCCGTCACCTGGTCCCCGAAGGGGGCACCGATCGTCATGTCCGTCCTCACGACCAAGCACGGCGCCGCGGCGGAGGGGGACAACGACCTGGTCGCCGAGACGGCGAAGCTCCTGGCGTCGGTGCTCGGCTGACACCAAGGCCCCCGGCCGCTCACGGGTGCGGCACCACCGCCACGGGACACGGCGCGTGGTGCAGCACCGCGTGGGCCACGTGACCGATGCGCTGCAGGCCGTGCGGGCCGGAGGCATGGCGCCCGACGACCACGAGGCCGGCCCGCCCGCAGGAGGACAGCAGCACCTGCGCCGCGCTCCCCAGCTCCACCTGTGCGGCCACCTCCACCTGCGGGTGGCGTGCGCGCCACGGCTCCAGGGCACCGGCCAGCCGCTTGCGTTCGAGCGCGGCGAGCCCGCCGCTCTCGTCGGCCAGCCGCATGGAGCCGGGGCCCCAGTCGGTGACCGGGGGCAGCGACCAGGCGCGCACGGCCCGCAGCACCGCCCCGCGCGCGGCGGCGGCCGCGTAGGCGAACCCCAGGACGTCCTCCGGCTCCTCGCCCACGCCGGCCAGCACCTCGCCGGGCCCCTCCGCTCCTGCCGCGCCCTCCGCCGCCTCCCGCTCGGGGCTGCGCACGAGGACGACCGGCCCCTTGGCCTGCCGCAGCACGTGCAGGGCGACGGAACCGATGAGATAGCCGACCAGCGCTCCGTGGCCGCGCGACCCGAGGACGAGCATGCCCGTCTCGGCGGACTCGGCCACGAGCGCGGGGACCGGGTCGGCGGCCAGCAGCCGGGCCGTCACCCGCAACTGCGGGTGACGTCCGGTCAGCCGGGTCCGGGTCTCCCGCAGCAGGCTCCCGGCCCAGCGCTGCTGCGCCTCGGTGTCCACCGTGACCGGCAGGTCCAGGGGCTGCTGGGCCCAGGCGTGGACCAGGCGCAGCTCCGTGCCCCGGCGCGCCGCCTCGGCGGCCGCCCAGTCGGCCGCGGCACTGCCGTGCTCGCTGCCGTCCACGCCAACGGTGATCACGCCGGACACAGGGCCTCCATGGTGCGCGGGGGAAGAACGCTCCTTACGGCCACTGTCCGTCCGCGGCCGCCCCCGGGGCAGGGCCCGCAGGGCCCCGCCACACGGACGAGTGACGCCACCTGGACTTCAGGGCCCCGGCCGGGTCAGAACCGCGCGTTCCGCGCCTGGGCAGGAGCGGGCGCGTTCGGGGTCCGGACGATCACCTCCCCGGCCGCGGCAGCGCACATGTCGCCCGCGCGGTCTTGGTGGGATCGCTCTCCGAGCGTGCGGTGAGGGTGACGGTGCCCTTGCGGTCGGCGCCGGGGCCCGCGGTGACGGCGACGTCGACCGGGACGGCGGTGCCGGAGGCGGCGGCGGTGAGGCGGTTGGGGAGCCAGGCGTTCCAGCCGCGCCCGGAGGCCGTGGCGGACAGCCGGTAGATGTCGGAGGACAGCCGCGGGTCCCGCTGCGGCGAGGCCTGCCCGGTGTTGGCGAGGTCGAAGGTGCACACGGCCCGGCCCCGGTCGGGAGCCCCCCGCACCGTGCCCTTGCCCAGGGCGACCCCGCGGGCCTGCGGTCCCGCGCCGTCCAGGGACTTGACGCCGATGTCGTACGAGAGGACGCCGGCGGCGTCGCGCTGCACGTTCAGGACGTAGAAGTGCAGCCGGTTGGCCTCGTCGGTGTACTCGTACGAGCTGCCCGAGTCGGCTCCCGCGTGGAAGAGGGCGTCGCTGAGCTGCCGGTAGTCGCCCATGGTGATCTTCTGCGGGGTGCCGTCGGGGCGGGTGAAGTCGGTCAGGCCGATGTCCTCGGGGTGCGCGTCGATCACCCAGGCGAAGGGGGCCCGGTCGGCGTTCTTGGTCTTGCTCAGCAGGACGCCGCTGTCGGGCGTGAACGAGTCCGCGCCCATGCGGTCGACGACCTCGACGGTGTAGTTGTCGTAGCCGCCGCCGTCGCACAGCGGGTCGGTGGTGCGGTCGCAGGCCGGGGACAGGTCGCGGCCCATGGTGATGTTGACGCCGGTCAGCCCCTTCTCGCCGGGCGGGGCGGAGCGCGCGGTGACGCGGGCGACGACGAGGCCGGAGCCCTTGAGGGCGTCGCGGTCGAGGCGCAGGACGTTCTCCTCGCCGACGATGCCGAGCTTGAGCTTGTCCCGCAGGACGTGCTGGGCGCCCATGGACCCGCCGGCGGTGGCGGGTATCTGCCAGCGGGTGTGCGGCCCGCCGGGGCCGTTGAACGAGCCGCGCGAGAGCATGCCCCAGATGCCGGTGTAGGAGCGGCTGAGCGGTGTGCCGTAGGGGTTGTTGTAGTTGTCGCCGATGCCCAGGATGTGGCTGAGCTCGTGGGCGAAGGTGGCCATGCCGGAGCTCTCGGCCTGCGTGGAGGAGCCGTTCGCGGCGTTGGGCCAGATGCGGGCGGCGGCCTGCCAGGACGTCCAGGGCACGTAGCGGGTGCGCGCGGAGTTGAGGCCCGAGGCGAGGGGCGAGGGCGGTCCCCAGGCGGCCGGCACGTCCTTCTCCGAGCGGAACTTCATCTGCCCGAACTCCTGCCAGGCCGAGGACTCGTCCACGCCGGCGGTGAGGTAGAAGACGAAGTCGAACTCGCGCGTCCGGTCCGCTCCCACGTCGGCGGTCCAGGCCCGCTTGCCGTCGGCGCGGATGTCCTTGCCGCAGGTGTCGCCCACGGGGCAGGCGCCGGGGTTCATGCCGGGCTCGATGCCGTACTGGTAGGACTTCCCCGGCATGCGGTAGACGCCGAAGGAGGTCAGGGCGACGCCGAAGCGGCCGCCGGAGTCCTCCATCCAGTACTCGTTGATGGTGTGGCCGTGGTTGAGCGCGCCGGGCTTGTTGAGGAAGTCCTCGTAGAACTGCGGCACACGGGCGCGCGGGATGTTGGACGCGCCGGGCAGCGGGTTGCCGAACCGGGCGGCCCCCGCGGGCTTGCTGACCGAGAACTCCTCGTCGGGATAGTCGAGCAGCACGAGCGCGCCCTTGAACTTGCGCTGCGTGGGCTGGCGACCGGGGTTCGCCCAGTCCGTGCCGGGCACGGAGCGGTACTCGGCCCAGGTCATGTCGTCGGGGTTGCGCCAGTGCTGCGGGTCGATCGGCCGGACGAGGGGCAGCGGGCCCCGGGCGGCGGGGTCGGGCGTCGCCCGGGCGGGCCCGGCGGCGACGGCGGCCACGACGCCGAGGAGCAGGGCGACGACACCGAACCGGCGCAGCCGGCGGACGCGTCTGAGGCGCAGGAACACGGCTCACCTCTCAGAAGTGGGTGCGTGTGGACCGTCAGGTCCATGACAAGCCATGCTGTGCGGGTGTGCCTACCGGGGCCACGGTAGGGCCGGGGCCAGGTGCGACGCCAGAGCGCGTACGTGACCCCGGTGGCGCGGCGGACCGCCGGCCGCTCTCAGCCCCCGTTGGCCACGATCCGGTAGACGCACAGGCCCACCACGCCGAGGACGCTGAGGATCACCACCCAGGAACCGAGGCCCGTGTGGCGGCTCTTGCGGGCGCGGTGCGCCCTCGCAGGTCGGCCGAGCGGTTCCGGGGTGCGCGGTGCGGGGGCGGCGGCGGTGTCGGCGAGGAGGCGCCGGCAGGCCGCGGCAAGGTCGCCCATGCCCGCCGACAGCGGCACGACGACCTCGGAGCGCGCCGGGGCGGTGGTGCCGCCGTCCAGGATGCGGCCCGCGCGGACGAGGACATCGTCGCTGCCGCCCGCGGGGGCGAGACTGATCCAGCGCTGCACGTGCTCGCCCCGGATGACCACTTCCCCGGCCCGGTCGCGGTAGACGATGTACTCGCGCCACAGCAGCCCGGCCAGCTCCTCCGCGGTCTCTCTCAGTCTCGCCTTCATGTGGTCCCCCCACGGCTCGTCACATCATTCGAATCGAACAAACGCCGCATTCTAGCGGCGGTCTGACGATGTGCCTGCCCTGGGGCCCCGCGCGGCCGCCCGGTCAGCGACCCCTCACCCCCCGCCGCCGGCCGGCAGGCCGAACCACAGGTGCACCTGGCCGGTCCCGATCCCGTTCTCGTACGCGCTGAACCGCCGGCCCCGCGCCCGGCACGCCTCCCCGCCCAGCGCGCCCGCCAGCATGAGGTAGTGCCCGAAGCGGGCCTCGGGAGCGAAGCGCAGGTAGCCGGGCATGGACCGGATCACCTCGTCGTGCCGGCCGGCCTCCAGCCAGGCGATCCGCTGCTCGTCCGCCGCCCGGGCCCCGGGGGTGACGATGTGGGCCGGGTCGGCGGCCATGCGGTCACGGAGTTCGGCCAGCGGCCGGAAGCGGTGGGACAGGCCGCCCGAGGCGATCAGCAGCACGCGCCGCCCGCCGAGCCCGGCGATCGCCTCCCCCACGACCTCCCCGATCCTGAGGAAGTCCTCCGTGGTCGCCGTCCGGCACACCGAGACCGACACCCACGGCGTGCCGGCCCGCCCGAGGTACGTCCAGAGGTTGAGCGTCGCGTAGTGCACCGGCAGGTACGGGTCGTCGTTGACCTCGATCCACACCTTCCGCTCGGCCGCCAGCCCGGCGACCGCGTGGGCCAGCCCGGGGTCGCCGGGCAGGTCGTACGGCAGCCGGCTGATCGCCGACGGCATCTCGTCGGAGGTGAACAGGCCCTGACGGCGCGGATGGGCCGTGATGACCGCTTCGGTCGTGGTGGCCCAGTGGGAGTCGAACACCACGACCGTGTCGTACGCGGCCGGCTCCGTCACCTCGCGCCGGAGTCTCTCCAGACCGGTCGCGAGCGTGAAGTCGCGGCCCCCGTTCGCCGCGGTGCGGGCGGGCTCGGGGAACATGATGACGGGCGCGTGCGAGAGCAGGCCCGCACCGGCGATGTCGCCCATGGCGGATCTCCTTTACGGGACGAGGAGGAGCTTTCCGGACGTGGCGCGGGAGGCCAGGTCGGCGTGCGCGCGATGTGCCTCGGCGAGGGGATACGTCCCGGCGACGGTGAACCTGAGCGTGCCGTCGAGGAGACCGCGGAACACCTCGCCCGCCCGCATCTCGAACTCCTCCACGGTGGCCCGGAAGTGCTCCAGGTAGGGCCGGGTCAGGGTGAGCGAGCCGCCCCACAGCAGCCGCATCACGTCGACGGGCGGCACCGCGCCGCTGGCCCCGCCGAAGAGGACGAGCGTGCCGCGCGTGCGCAGCGAGGCCAGGCTCGCGTCGAAGGTGGCCGCGCCCACGCCGTCGTAGACCGCGTGGACGCCTTCCCCGCCGGTGAGTGCGCGTATCTCCGCCGCCAGGTCGCCGCTCTCGGTGCAGCGGACGACCTCGTCGCAGCCGTTGGCGCGGGCGGTGCGCTCCTTCGCCTCGGTGGAGACGGTGCCGATGACGCGCACGCCGCGCCGCGCCAGCATCTGGGTGAGCAGGAGGCCCACCCCGCCGGCGGCGGCGTGCACGAGGACGGTCTCGCCCGGGCGGGCCGGGTAGGAGTCGTGGGCGAGGAAGTGGGCGGTCATCCCGTGGACGAGGACCCCGCCGGCCGTGCGCAGGTCGATGGCGCCGGGCACGGCGACGGCCTTGTCCTCGGGCACGAGCACCCGTTCCGCGTAGCTGCCGAGCACGGTCGTCCAGGCGACCCGGTCGCCCGGAGCGAAGCGGGTGACGCCGGGACCGGTGGCGAGGACGACGCCGGACCCCTCCTCGCCGGGCACGCAGGGGACGGGCAGCGGGTAGCGCCCCTCGCGCCGGTAGAGATCGATGAAGTTCACGCCGGCCGCGGCGAGTTCCACGAGGATCTCACCTTCGCCGGGCTGCCCGGGTCCGGGCTTCTCGACGTAGAGCTGGACCTCGGGGCCGCCGGTCTCCCGGATCTCGATCGCGTGCATCAGTGCGCTCCCTTCACGTCGGCGAGTCCGACGCCGTACGTGCGCAGCCAGTCGTCGAGCCGGACCGTGGACTCCACGAGGATCCGCTCGAACTCGGACAGGCTTCCGGTCGCCGTCCGGGCGGTCATCCGCCGCACCGCGCCGGCGTCGAGGAACGGGCGGAGCGGTGCGCCGCCGTCGTCCGCCGCGGCGGCGAGGCCGGCGATGAGGGCCCGGTCGTAGGCGGGGTCCTGGATGGACGGGTAGGCGGCCTTCTTGCGGCGCAGCACCGGCTCCGGCAGGAGGCCGGCCGCTGCCGCGCGCAGCAGTGCCTTCTCCCGGCCGTCGAAGGTCTTCATCTCCCAGGGGACGTTGAAGACGTACTCGACGAGGCGGTGGTCGCAGAAGGGCACCCGGCCCTCCAGGCCGTTCGCCATGCCCATGCGGTCCTTCTTGTCGAGGAGGACGGGCAGCCAGCGGGTGAGGGTGAGATGGCTGAGCTCACGGGTCCGCCGCTCCTCGGGGCTCTCGCCCTCCAGGCGCGGCACTTCGGCCAGTGCCGTCCGGTAGAGGTCGGCCTCGTACTCCGCGAGGCCGATGCCGTCCACGAACCACGGGTGGAACAGCGACCGCGGGTCGAGGCCGCGGTGGGCGCCCAGCCCCAGCCAGGGGAAGGTCCCGGCGCTCCGCGCCTCGGGGTCGGAGAACCACAGGTAGCCGCCGAAGACCTCGTCGGCGCCCTCGCCGGACAGGGCGACGGTGGCGTGCTGCCGGACGGCGGCGAAGAGCAGGTACAGCGAGACGTCGAGGTCGGCGAAGTTGAACGGCAGGTCCCAGGCGCCCAGGACGGTGCGGCGCACGGCCGGGTCGAGGAGCCGGGCGCGGTCGAGGACGACGGCGTGGTGGTCGGTGCCGGCGTGCCGGGCGACTTCGAGGGCGTACGGGCCGTCCGGCGTGGGCCGGATGGCGTCGGCGCGGAAGTTCTCGGTGTGGCCGGTGAAGTCGACGGAGAAGGTCGCGAGGCGTTCGCCGCCGGCGGCGCGGGCCCGGGCGGCCAGCGCGGTGACCGTGCTGGAGTCGAGCCCTCCCGACAGCAGCGCGACGAGCGGCACGTCGGCGGTCATCTGCCGGGGGACGATGTCGTCGAGGAGCTCGCGGACGCGGGCGACGGTGGTGGGCAGGTCGTCGGTGTGCGGGCGGGCTTCCAGCGCCCAGTAGCGCTCCTCCTTGATGCCGTCGCGGCCGGCGCGCACGAGGTGGCCGGGCTTGACCTCGCGCATGCCGCGGAAGGGCACCCGGCCGGGGGTGCGCAGGAAGAGCAGGGCGTCGCACAGTTCCTCGGCGCCCGCCTCGGCGCGCGCCAGGGGGTTGGCGAGGATCGCCTTGGGCTCGGAGCCGAAGAGGACCCCGTCGTCCGTCGGGTAGTAGAACAGCGGCTTGACGCCCAGCCGGTCGCGGACGAGGAGGAGTTCCTCGCGGGCGGTGTCCCAGAGGGCGATCGCGTACATGCCGTTGAGCCGGTGGACGAAGCCGGTGCCCCACTGCAGGTAGGCGCGGAGCGCCACCTCGGTGTCGCTGCGGGTGGCGAACCGGTGGCCGAGGAGGGCGAGTTCCTCGCGCAGCTCGCGGAAGTTGTAGATCTCGCCGCCGTAGGAGATGACGGCGCGGGGCCGGCCGCCGGGGCCGCGCTCGGGGGTGAGCATCGGCTGGGCGCCGTGTTCCAGGTCGATGACGGAGAGCCGGCGGTGGCCCAGCGCGGCGTGGCGGTCCAGCCAGACGCCCTCCGCGTCGGGCCCGCGGGCGGCCAGGGTGCCGGTCATGGCGGTGACGGCCCGGTGCTCGGTGGTCAGGTCGCGGGTGAAGCCGGCCCATCCGGTGATGCCGCACATGTCACGCGTCCTCGCTTCCGGTCCAGGGGCCCCGGCGCCAGCCGTCGAGGTCGTAGTCGTCGAGGCACTCCTGCACGAGCGCCTCGTAGCGGGCGAGGCTGCCGCGCCCCGCCGCCCAGCGCAGCGCGTCGAGCCGGACCTGTTCGCCGTTGCCCGAGTAGTTGCGCTCGTAGAGCTCGTGCCGGCCGCCGAACTCGGTGCCGATGGCGTCCCAGACGAGTTTGAGCAGCTTGATCCGGTCGTGGGCGGAGCCGTCCGCGCCGCGGTAGAAGCGGTCGATGAGCGGCCGCAGCTCGGGATCGGCCAGGTCGCGGGCGCTCGCGGGCACGGCGAGCGGTGCTCCGCCGAGGGTGGTCTCGAACAGCTCGTGGACGCGGTCCCACACCTGGGCGTTGTACATGCGCATGGCGGAGGCGTGCTCCAGGCGCGGTACGACGGTGCCGCCGCTGCCCGGCTCGGGGTCGTACGCCATGGCCGTGGTGAGCGCCCACACCATGTCGCGCATGGTGATGACCTCGCCGACGGCGGCCTGGACGCCGCGGAAGGCGTCGGTGCCGCCCGCCTTGGTGCCCCGGGAGAGGAGCCCGGCCATGAGTTCGAGCTTCACGCTCAGGCGGATGCCGGACTGGAAGTTGTAGAGGTTCGGGAAGCCGGAGCCGGCGTAGAAGCCGGTGGCCCGCTCGATGTCGCGGTGGACGAGGACGTCCTCCCAGGGGATCAGCGCCTCGTCGAGCAGCAGGACGGCGTCGTTCTCGTCGAAGCGGCTGCTGAGCGGGGCGTCGAAGGGGCTCGCCGCGTGCTGCGCGTAGGGTGTGCGGCAGACGAGCTTCACACCCGGGTTGTCCATGCGGACGAAGAAGACCAGGGCGAAGGCCTCGGCCTTGCCGGGGGCGAGGGCCGCCGAGCCGACCGGGGCGACGAACCCGGCGTTGGTGATCGCCGACCCCGTCGCCAGCATCTTCGCGCCGCTGACCACCACGCCGGCGTCGGTCTCGCGCACGGCGTGCACGTACACGTCCTCCATGTCGTGGATCGCGCGCTTGCGGTCCACGGGCGGGTTGATGATGACGTGGTTGAGGTACAGGGCCTTGCGGGCGAACTCCTCGTACCAGGCGGTGGCGTTGGCGGCGTACGGGCCGTAGTAGTCCGCGTTCGCGCCGAGGCCGGCCATGAAGGACGCCTTGTACTCGGGGGTGCGGCCGAGGAATCCGTAGCTCGTCCGCGCCCAGGCGGCGATGGCCTCGCGGGCCTCGACGAGGTCGGCCGCCGACCGGCTGGGCTTGAAGAACTTGTGCGTGAGGATGCCCGTCGGCTCGTCGGTGCCGGTCAGCACACCGGCGGTCGCCGGATCGTGCAGGGCGTCGTAGAGACGGGCCACGGACAGCGCGGAGTTACGGAAGGCGGGGTGGCGGGTGACGTCCTTGACGCGCTCGCCGCCGAGGTACACCTGCCGCCCGTCGCGCAGGCTCTCCAGGTACTCGTCGCCCGTCATGAGGTGGTTGTCGTGGGTCATCGGACCAGCCCCGGGTTGTCGAGCGGCGGTGTGCCGAGCACCTGGACGCGGCGCAGGTGGCGGGGGGCGCCGCTGGTGAAGGCGTTGCGGCCGTGCAGCAGCGTGTAGTTGTCGGTGACGACCAGGTCGCCGGTCTGCCAGGCGTGGGCGTACAGGTGCGCCGGGTCGTAGAGCGCGGCGCGCAGGCTGCGGTGGACCTCGGCGAGCTCGTCCCCGGGCAGGCCGGTGAAGCGCAGGTCGGGGTGGTTGACGAAGCCGTCGTCGTCCGCGGCGGTGGGCTCGTTGTAGCGGATGACTGGCGCGCCGTGGACGGGGTGGGCGGTCACGACCGGCGAGACGGTGACGCTGTCGTAGAACTCCATCGCACGGTGGTAGGTGCCGGTGACCTGCGCCCAGCGGGCGACGGTCCGCGGGTCGGTGCGCTTGAGGACGGCGGTGGTGTGGGAGAACGTCGTCTCGCCGCCGTTGCCCTCGCCGGGGGCGCGCACGCACTGGAATATCTGGAACTCGGGGATCTGCTCGCGGTACATGCCGTCCCAGTGCATGGGCATGTAGCTGGAGTCGAAGATGTGGTCCTCGGGCTTTTCCTGCTCGACGAGTTCGAGCACCGTTCCGAAGGGCCAGACGCTCGGCTGCCCCCAGCGCGCGCAGTAGGCGGACAGCGCCTCGGGCCCGTCGAAGGAGCCGAAGCCGCGGAGCAGCAGGACGTGGTGCTCGCGGACGAGCGAGCGCAGCGGTGCGACGGGGATGTCCTCGGCGCGCGCGCCGGGTTCCGGGGCGCGGACGGCGAGCCCGAAGGGGGTGATGGGGGCGACGTCACAGCGGAGCCCGGTGAGGATGCCGAGGGCTGCGTCCGCGGATGCGTGTTCTGCGGTCATGGGTGCCTCTCTCGTGGGGGGACGGGGGGCGGGTGCGCCCGGTGGTCAGGCGCAGGCGCGCTGCAGCGGGCCGTGGGCGGCACCGGCCTGTTCCAGGACGTAGTGGCTGGGGCGCCCGCCGGCGAAGACCAGTTCGGCGCCGGCTTCTTCGGCCTCCGCGCGCTTCATGAGCGTGTAGCCGCCGGCGGTCTCGACGGCGACGCTGTGCCAGGGCGTCAGCCAGGCGTCCGGCGTGCCGGCGAGCAGGATGCCGATCTTGCCGGTGCTGCAGGGCTGGGGGTGGATGGACAGGCGGACGGCGGTGGGGAAGAGCCGGTCCAGCAGGTTCCCCCAGGCCCGGCTGCGCTGGATGACGCGGTAGGCGAGGTCGCGGCACCTGCGCTGGAGGGCGGAGCGGGTGCCGGTCCAGGCGGGGCCGGACAGGTCCTCCAGCATGAAGCGGGTGATGCCCCGGTACATGGCGAGGGGCGCGCCGCCGCCGCGTACTTCCTCGCGCAGCTCCTCCAGCGACGGGGCGTGGCCGGCGGCGAGCATGGTGCGCATGTCCTCGTGGCCGGCGCCGCGGTAGACGTCGTCCAGGCTGAACTGTCCGAGCCTGCGGGCGCCGATCCTGGTGATCATGGCGTCGAGGGCGCGGGCGTAGGCGGTGACGTCGTCGTCGCTCACGCCGAGGAGGTCGTTGAAGACCCGGCCGTCGGAGCAGATCATGATGGCCGCTCCGGGCGCGTACACCTCGCTGATGCGCTCGCACAGGTCGTTCAGGAACCGCAGAGCCAGCTCCTCGGCCAGGTCGGGCAGGGGGCCGAGGACCTTGGCCGGGTTCGGGGACTTCGTGGGGAAGGCCGGCAGGACGAAGTCGATCCGCCGGCCGTCCTTCATGGCGCCGTGCACCGCGTCCAGGTGGTGGCGGACGCAGCGCAGGCAGACGCGCCCGGCGCATCCGCCGTCGCGCATCCTGCGCTGGTGGGACAGGACTTCCCGGACGACTTCTGCGGCGGCCGGGTCGATATCGGGTGCGGCTGGTTCGGACACCGCGCCTCCCTTCGTGGACTGCGCACCACGGTGCTCGGCGGGCGCATGAGAAGCGCATGAGAAGCGCACAAGCGCCTGCGACCCGGCAGCGCCCGGCCCCCGCGCAGGCCGGGGCAGGTGTCCTTGGAAGCGCACAAGCGCCTGCGGACCGGCAGCGCCGGGCCCTTACGCAGGGCGAGAAGCCGACTCCCGGGCGGGCCGGGGCCGGTGTCCTTGCGGTGCAGCGGCACAAGGCGGACCCCGGCCGGTGGCCGCGTCCGGCAGCCCGTACGGAGCTGCCGGCCCGGTGGGACGGTGGCGCGTCGTGCCGGGCCGGCTCGTGCGTGTGCCGCTCGCCGCTTCAGGAGGCGGTGCGCGTCACCGCCCGGCGGACCGCCGGAGACCGTCGAGTTCCCGCCGGGCGCGTCCCGCCCAGAACGGCATGCGCAGGCTGCGGAAACCGCTCAGCGCGGCCGTGAGCTCGCTCGCGGCCCGCCCCGTGGCGCCGAGGGCGGCGTGCGTGATGCCCAGCCAGAGGGCGGTGAGCGCCTCGCCCCGCCGCTCGCCGAGCTCGGTGAAGATCGCCGCGGCCTCGCCGAGCGGGGCGAGGGCCCACGCGGCCTGTCCGGGGTCGCCGGGTTCGGCGTGCATGCGGCCGAGGGCCAGCAGGGCGTACGCCTCGCCGGGCCGGTGCCGCAGGGCCCGGTATTCGGCCAGGGCCCGGTGGAGGTGGCGGGCGGCCCGCTCGGCGCGGCCGCGGCCGGTCTCGGCCCAGGCCAGGAGCTGCAGGACGTCGGCGAGGGCGAGGGGGTGGCCGAGGCGCTCGGCCGTCGCGACGGCCGGTTCGAGCGCGGCGACGGCCTCGGCGTCGCGCCCCTGGCACGAGAGCGCGAAGCCGAGGCTGCGCAGGGCCATCACGTGGCCGTGCTTGTCGCCCAGCCGGTTGGTGACGGCGGCCGCGGAGACGGCGTCGTCGTGGGCGAGCTCCGCCATGCCCCGGTCGGCGATCGCGAAGCTGCGGTGGATGCGCAGGCGGGCCGCGTGGTGCTCCTCGCCCAGCGCGTCCAGCTGGGCGATGGCGCCGGCGTAGCGGGTCAGGGCGTCGTCCACGCGCCCGCGGACGGCGCGGGCCCGGGCCAGGGAGCCCTGGGCGACCGCGACGGCGACGGGATCGCCGTCGGCCGCGGCGCGGTCGAGCGCGGCGCGCGCGACCTGCTCCCACTCGTCCCACCAGTTACGCAGGTGGCAGACGTCCTCCAGAGCGGCCGCGAGCCCGGCCGTCTGCGGTCCGTAGCCCCCGCCCGCGGCGAAGCCGACCGCGGTGACCAGGCTCGTGCGCTCGCTCTCCAGCCATCCGACGAGGTCGCCCGCGGCGCCGGGGGCGTGCCCGCCGGTGCCTCTTCGGATGAGCTGGTCGCCCGCCGCGCGGACGCGGGCGAGCCAGCCGTCCAGGACGCGGGCGACCGCGGCCCGCCGCCAGGACTCCGGCTCCTCGGCGTGGGCGCGCTCGGCGGCGTAGGCGTGCAGCAGGTCGTGCATGCGGTAGCGCGGCTGCCCCTGTCCGCCGAGCGACTCGACCTGTACGAGGTTGGCGTCGATGAGCGCGTCGGTGGCACGGTCCGCGGCGCGTTCGTGGCCCGCGCCCGCGGCGGGGTCGAGCAGGGCGGCGGAGAGGGCCCAGCCGGGGAACTGCGGTGCGGGGAGCAGCCCGATGGCCCGGAAGGCGCGGGCCGCGTCGGGGCTCAGGCCGTGGTAGCCGGCGGCGACGCACGCGCGGACGGCGAGATCCCCGACGGTGAGCTCCGCGAGCACTCCGCGCTCGTCGGCGAGGCGGTCGGCCAGGCGGCGGACCTGCCAGTCGGGGCGGCTGGCGAGCCGCGCCGCGGCGACGCGCAGCGCCAGGGGCAGGCCGGCGCAGGCGGCCAGGATCCGCCCGGTCGCCTCCGGCTCGGCGGCGAGCCGCTGCGGGCCGACGATGCGCCGCAGCAGGTCCTGTGCCTCTTCGTCGTCGAAGGGGTCGACGTCGATGAGGTGCGCGTCCGTGAGGCCGGCGAGCCGGGCCCTGCTGGTGACGAGGGCGGCGCTGCCCGGGGTGCCGGGGAGCAGCATCCGGATCTGGGCCTCGTCGCGCGCGTCGTCGAGGAGGACGAGCACCTTGCGGTCGGCGAGCAGGGAGCGGTAGAGCGCGGCCCGTTCCTCGGTGGCCTCGGGGATGGACGGGCCGGGGACGCCCAGGCTGAGCAGCAGGTTGGCGAGGATCGCGCCGGGCGTGCGCTGGGGGCCGCGGGTGCCGTCCAGGTGCAGGAAGAGCCGGCCGTCGGGGAAGTCGCCCCGCAGGTGGTGGGCGAGCCGGGTGGCCAGGGCGGTCTTGCCGACGCCGGGGAGGCCGGTGAGGATCACGACGGGCACGGCGCAGGGCGTGGTGCTGCCGGGGCGTCCCACGGAGGGCCCGATCAGGGCGGCGACGCGCTCCAGCAGGCGGCCGCGTCCGGTGAAGTCGGAGTCGTCGGAGGGCACTTGGACGGTGGGCTGCCAGGCGTCCGCGAGCCGGGCGGGCTGCGCCGGGGCGGGCGGTGCGCCCAGCTCCGGGTCCCTGGTGAGGATCGCGTGGTGCAGCCTGCGCAGTTCGTCGCCGGGGTCGATGCCGAGCTCGTCGCGGAGGGCGGCGCGGGCGAGGGCGTAGGACTGCAGCGCGTCGCCCGGCTGGTGGCTGCGGTACTGCGCGGTCATCAGCTTGGCCCACAGCGATTCGCGCAGCGGGTAGCGGGCCGTCTCCGCGCGGAGCGGGCCGACGAGTTCGCGGGGTTCGCCGAGGGCGAGGCGGGCCTCGGCGTGGTCCTCGAAGGCCGCGAGCCGCGCCTCCTCCAGGCGGGCGACCTCGCCGAGCAGGGCGTCGTGGTGCGCCACGCCTTCGAAGGGGCCGCCGCGCCACAGGTCCAGCGCCTCCTTGAGGGCGTCGGCCGCGGCCCGGTGCTCGCCGGCGGCCAGGGCGGTGCGGCCGCGTGCGGCGAGCACCTCGAAGCGGTGCAGGTCGACCTCGCCGGGGAAGACCTGCAGGCGGTAGCCGCCGTTGCCCTGGCTCAGCCGGTCCTCTCCGGGGCCCTGGCCGGGACCGGCTCCGGCGCCGGGGCTGAGGACCTTGCGCAGGGCGGCGGCGTAGCTGCGGATGTTGGCCTGCGCCGAGGCCGGCGGGGCCGCGCCCCACACGGCGTCGCACAGCCGCTCCCCGGAGACGGCGGTGTTGGCGTTGACGAGCAGCATGGCGAGCAGGGTCCGCTGCTTCGGCCCTCCCAGCGGGAGGTCCCGGCCGTCCGCGACGGCCGCGAGGGGCCCCAGCACCTTGAACTCGACACGCGTGTGCACCACCGCATGACCGCCCTTCCGCTGTGCAAGATTCGAACATCGGCGAATCCGACAACCATAGGCGTAATGCGGGGTTGGCTCTTCCGCTTGCGTTCACGGGCCGGGCGGGCAGCATCCGCGCCCGGCGCCGGTGGAGTTCACCGCCCTTGCAGCGCCTTCGCGTTGTCGCCGAAGCTCCAGCCCTTGGACCCGTCCCAGTTGAGCGACCAGGTCATGAGCCCCTTGAGGGCGCCGCGGTAGGTGTTCCACGCCTGTGCGACCAGAGCGGGCGGCATGTACCCGCCCCCGGCGCCGGGCTGGGCCGGCAGCCCCGGCACCTGCTTGTCGTACGGCACGCGGATCGTCGTGCCCTGGACGACCAGGCCCTTGTTCAGGCAATCGGTCTGCGCGGTGAAGCCCTGCACGGTCCCGGCGGAGTACGAGTCGCCGGAGCAGCCGTACATGCTGCCGTTGTAGTACTGCATGTTCAGCCACCACAGGCGACCGTTGTCGGCGTACTTCTTCACGATCGGCAGGTACGCGCCCCAGATCGAGCCGTACGTCACGCTGCCACCGGTCACGTACGCCGTCTCCGGCGCCATCGTCAGCCCGAAGCCCGCGGGCATCCGGGCGAGCACCCCGTCGATGATGCGGATGAGGTTGGCCTGCGAGGTGGAGAGCGTGGTGATGCTGCCGCTGCCGGCCAGGCCGGTCTCGATGTCGATGTCGATCCCGTCGAAGTTGTACGCCTTGAGGATCGGCACCACCGTCTCCACGAACCGGTCGGCGACGGCGCTGGAGCCGAGGTCGATGCCGGCCGCCGCGCCGCCGATCGACATCAGGATCGTGGCCCCCGCGGCCTTGGCCCGGCACATCTCGGCCGGGGTGGGTACCTTCACCGTCGCGTCCATCCCGTCCTCCCACAGCACCGTGCCGTCCGGGTGGATGACCGGGAAGGCCGTGTTGAGCACGTTGTAGCCGTGCTCGCGGATCCGGGCGTCGGTGACCGGCACCCAGCCGAAGGGCGGGTGCACGCCGTTGGCCGCGCCGTCCCAGTTCTCCCAGTAGCCCTGGAGCACCTTGCCCGCGGGCCTGGGCTGCACGGGACAGGTGTCGGCGGCAGGCGTGCGCGCCTGCGCCCGCCCGCCCCGTGCCTGTACGTCCTGCGCCTGTACGCCTTGCGGCGCCTGCCCGAGGAAGGCGACGGCCGCGAGCAGCCCGGCTCCCAGCAGACGCACCGTCCGACCGCTCATGCCCGACCCCCTCGACAAGGACGCTGGAAGGAAGTCGAACGTAGAACCGCCCCTCACAGCCGTCAATAGGTCTGGACCAAGTCGGTTCACAGCAACTGCCGGTGTCCACCGGCGTCCCCGTCGCCCCTCCGCTTCGCCGCACCGCCGCGCCGGGAACTGCCCGGCGCACCTCCGCCCGTTCCCGTCCGCCGGACGTGCTTCCGTGCACCGGACGACCACGGATTGGCGGGCCGGGCTGGGCGGACAGCATGGTGGTGGTTCCTGCGTCCCGGCAGCTCGTCCTGGAAGGGGTGGGCATGAAAACGGCTGTGTCGGTACCGCTGGCACCGGGGTCCCTGCCGCTCCTGGGCCACGCGCTGCCCCTCGTCCGCGACCCGCTGGCGTTCCTGGAGTCCCTGCCCGCCCACGGTGAGCTGCTGCGGCTGCGGATGGGGCCGCGGACGGTCGTGATGGTGTGCGACCCCGGCCTGACCCGCCGGACCCTCGTGCAGGATCACATATTCGACAAGGGCGGGCCGCTGTACGACCGCATACGCGAGCTGGTGGGCGACGGCCTGGTCTCCTGCCCGCACAGCATGCACCGGCGCCAGCGCCGCCTGTGCCAGCCGGCGTTCCAGCCCGACCGGCTCGCCCGCTACGCACCGGCCTTCACGGCGTCGGCGGAAGCCTCCGCCCAGTCCTGGCACGACGGCCAGGTCATCGACGTCACCGCGGAGATGATGGCCCTGACCGCGCGGATCGCGGTGGAGACCATGTTCACCACCGCCCTCTCCCCGCACGCCGCGCAGTTGGTCATCACCGACATCAACGAGCTGATGGACACGCTCCTCTGGCGGGCCATCAGGCCCGGCTGGCTCGAACGGCTGCCGGGGACGGCGAACCAGCGGTACGACCGGGCTCGTGCCCACCTCCGGCGCACGATCGACGCGGTCACCTCCGGCCGGCGCGGCGACCCGGCCGACCACGGCGATCTGCTGTCGTCCCTGCAGGGAACCGCCGGCGACCCCGCAAGCCCGGCCGGCCACGGGGGACTCACCGGCCCCGAACTGACCGACCAGATCCTCACGTTCTTCTTCGCCGGCACGGAAACCACCGCCAACGTGCTCGCCTGGGCCCTGTACCTCCTCGCCCGGCACCCGGAGACCGAGTGCCGTGTCCGCGCGGAGGCCGACGCGCTGGCGGGCGCGCCGGCAACGTTCGCGGACCTGCCCGCCCTCGAAGTGACCCAGCACGTGGTCATGGAGACCCTGCGGCTGTACCCGCCCGCCTGGCTGGTCACCCGGATCGTGGCCGAGGACACCGAGCTCGGCGGGATCGCCCTTCCCGCGGGATCCGCGATCGCCTTCAGCCCCTACCTCATCCACCGCCGGCCCGACCTGTACGAGGCCCCGCACCGCTTCGACCCCGACCGGTGGTGCGGGGTCCAGCCCGACCGCGCCGCCTACCTCCCCTTCGGCTCCGGCGCCCGCAAATGCATAGGCGCCCGCTTCGCCGTGGCCGAGGCCGTCCTGGCGCTGGTCACCCTCCTCGCCCGCCGGCGCCTGGTCCTCCTCACCGACCGGCCCCTGCGGCCCACCGCGAAATCGACGCTGAGCCCCCGGGGGCTGCGCATGCGCGTCACCGCCCGCCACGCTTGACCAGTAGGGATGACCGGTATGACGCAGTGCGGGAAACCGCGTGGTGCCACCACGATCGAGCCGGCCGCGGAAGGGGCGCAGGAAAGGAGCGCGGTGAGCCGTGCCCTGCGGGTCCTCGAACTGGTCTGCCGCGGCGGCCGGCCGCGCGGGCTCAGCGAGATCGCCCGGGAGGCCGGCGTGCCGAAGGCGACGACCTACCGGATGCTGACGGCGCTGTGTGCCCATGGCGTGGTCTCCCGCCGGGACGGCAAGTACGTGCCGGGCGAGCGGCTGGCCGAGCTCGCCTGCAGGCGCGGCGCGCAGCACGACCAGCTGAGCATGCTGCGGGCCACGGCCATGCCGTTCCTCCTCGACCTCTACGACGCTCTGGGCGGTTTCGTGGGACTGGCCGTGCGGGAAGGCAGGCAGGTGCGCTACGTGGAGCGCGTCCACGGCCGCCGGCTGCAGTCCCTGGTGTCGGACGCCGGCGAGAGGGTGCCGGTGCACTCCACCGCCATCGGCAAGCTGCTGCTCGCCTACGACCGTGATGCGCTGCCGGCGGCCCGGCCGGGCTGCGAGGCGCTGGAAGCCGATCTCGCGGTGATACGGCACACCGGCATCGCCGTCGGCCACCAGGAGGGCGCATCCGGAATGCTGACGGTGAGCGCCCCCGTCCTGGGCCCGGATCACCGGGTCCTCGCCGGACTGACGATCGGTGACAGCACCGGCCGGATGGCCGTGAACCGTGCTGCCGACGAACTGCGGCGCACGGCGTTCGCCCTCACCGTCGCCCTGCGCCGGTCGCGCACCGGCCCGCTTCCCAGGTCCCGCGGCCCGGCCGCTACCCACCCGCGGCGGGGTCCCGACGAGGCCGGGAGAGATGGACGGCGGCGATGACGGCCGACTGCACGACCGCCACCGGCGTGAAGAGGGACTTGCCGAGCCACAGTTCGGCGAAGTCGCGGGGCGCCGCGTCGAGGAAGGGCGTGAGGTACCGGTGGGCAGCGGCCGCAGTGCGGGGCGGCAGCGGCAAGCCGCAGCCGGCGAGGGCGTCCAGGGCCAGGACGGCGTAGGCGGTCTCCTCGGGCTGACCGCCGCCGGTCCCCCAGGAGCCGTCGGCATGCTGACTGCCGACCAGCCAGCGGTGGGTGGCGGCCAGGCCGGAGGCACCGGATGCGGACCGGCTGAGCGCGAAGCTGACGTGGGCAGTGGCGTAATACGGCGACACATGCCACTTGTCCAGCCAGTAGCCGTCCTCCGTGCGGGTGCCGGAGAGGAAACCCGTGAGCTTGCGGCGCTGCGGTGCGTACCCGCCCGGTGAGCGGTTGAACGCCTCCAGAAGGCGGGCGTTCACGCTGACCGACGCGCCGCGCTCGCCCGGATAGTGGAAGAAGTGGTCGCCTTCCTCATAGCGCAGGAGGAGGCCGAGCCAGGGGGCGGCGTCCCGGCCCGCGTGGGGCAGCAGGTTGATGGTCATGGCCGTGGTGTCGGCCTCGGGGACGGGGAACTCCCTGCTGAACGCCACCCACCCGCGCCGGTCGAGCTCGCCGGTCAGCACACCGAGGCGGGTCCTCGCACGGGAGGGGAGCAGACCGGCCCGGCCGAGGTGGTACAGGGACCAGCCGATCTCGAAGGCCTCCATGGGGTGCACCTCGGGCGCCCCGCCGTCGGCGGAACGGCGCGACAGCTCGTCGAGATAGGCCAGCGCCCGGGCGGAGCCCGTGCTCTGCCACAGGGCCACCGTGGCCGCCGGGGAGCACCCGACCGAGCCTCCGGGCGACTGCAGCGCCGTCGTCGCGCCCGCAAGCATCGCCGGTGGAGCGACCTCCATGCAGTACCGCGCCGACGGGGAGCCCGGGCCCGGTGCGGAGGCGGCCATCCTGGCGAGCTTCTCCTGACGCAGGGCGTCGATGCCCGGCCATGCCCGCGGCGGGAGGGGCACTCCGCGGGCGCGGAGCTGCCGGGTCAGTTCCGGCACGACGAACTCGAGCCCGATCGGTTCGTGCGGCCCGCCCGGGAAGCCGCGTGCCGCCGCCGACCGCAGATAGCGGACGCCTCGCTGCAGCGCTCCGGCCATCCAGCCGGACGGGCCGGATGGTGCGGTCTCCGCGTGGTCGGTGCCGCCGGTGTAGTGGGTGCCGCCGTTGTAGTCGGTGTAGTCGGCGAGTGCCCGCACGGCCGCCAGGGTCGACATGAGCCGGTCGGCAGGCAGGTCGATCCGCCCTCCCCAGGAACCGTCCGGGTGCTGGCGCGTGCGCAGCCAGTCGAGTGCGCGGGGATAGCGCGGCGAACCGCCGGGTGACCGGACACGGGCCAGGAACGCCGTGTTGTAGCTGTCCGAGCAGGTGCCGGTGTCACCGAGGTGCTGCATGAGCCGGTCCACCGCGTCCAGGACACGGCGAGCAGGCGGCCGGCCCGGTGCTGACGTCATGGTTCATCTTCCGCGCCCGCCCGCTTCCCGCTCAAGGAAGTGGTCCGCTGGGCGAACCGCACGGTTGCCCGCCCGGTGCGGCGCCGCCATTCTGCAGATCCCGGCACCGCACCGACCGACCGCAGTTGGTTCCTTTCCAGGGAACGGTCACCGCTATGACGACTCCTCGGCTACCTTATCCCGACGGCTGGTTCGCCGTGGCATTTCGCGAGGAACTCCCCGCGGGCCGCGTCATGACGCGACGGTTCATGGGAGAGGACATCGTGCTGTACCGGACCCGTTCCGGACTGGTGCGGGCGGTGCGCCCCTTCTGCCCTCACCTCGGGGCGCATCTGGGATACGGCGGCACGGTCGAGGGAGAGAACATCGTCTGCCCGTTCCACCGTTTCGCCTATTCCCCCGACGGGACCTGTGTGCGTACGGATTACGGCGCACCGCCGCCGCGGGCCAGGCTGACGCTGCGGCACGTACGCGAAGTCGACGGCGCCGTCGTCGTCTGGCACCACGCCCGTGGCACGCCGCCGGCCTGGGAGATACCTGCTTCGATGCCCGCGGCGTTCAGCCCGGGCGGCCATGTCGTGCAGACCGTGGTCGCCCATCCCCAGGACGTCATGGAGAACGCCATCGACACGGGGCACGGGCCGCCCGTCCACCGCATGGACACGGAAATCCGGCGCATGCGCTGCACGGGAACGGTGATGGAGGTCGACCTGTCGACGCGGCCCGCCCAAGGCCGCGGCAACGGCTACCTGGTGGCCAACCAGGTCCACTACGACCTGCGGGTGCACGGCCTGGGGTGGCTGGCCGTCAGGGCGTGCGTCCCCGGTCTGCGCACCCGCATGCGTTTCTGGACCCTGCCGGTTCCCGTCGACCCGCGGCGCATCGAACTGCGGCTGGCCGTGGACGTGGAGGAGGCGGGCGGAATCGCCCTGCCGCGCTGGGCGGCCCGGCTGCTCAGCAAGGCGTGTGCTCCGCTGATCGGTCGCGACGGCTCCAAGGACTTCCCGATCTGGCAGCACAAGACCTTCGTCGAGCACCCCAAACTGGCCAAGGGCGACGGGCCCATCATGGAGTACCGCCGCTGGGCCGGTCAGTTCTACAGCGAGACGACCCCCTGACCCACCGGTGATACGGAGGCAACGGAGATGCGGCGACCGAACAGGTTCTTCTGCCCGTTTCCCCTGCGGATGAGCCCCGATGCCGAAAGGGCGCGTGCCCATACCAGGGCGTGGTGCCAGGAGATGGGAATGGCACCGACCGAAGGGGCCGCGGAACTCTGGGACACCTACCGCCTGGACCTGTGGAGCTCGTGCGTGTGGTGGTACTGCACCGGGGAACTGCTGGACCTGGTCACCGACTGGGGGACGTGGGGCGTCATGCTCGACGACGTCCTCGAGGTCAACGACCCCGCCCTCATCCGTGGTGCCGTCGACGAGCTGAACCAGATCTTCGAGCACAACGACCCCGGCGCGCTGGAGGACGACGCCGGCCCGTTCACGGTGGCCCTCTCCGATCTCTGGCGGCGCACCCGGGAACAGGGCATGTCGCTGCGCTGGCAGCGCCGCACCGCCGACCGGTTCAGCCGCTTCCTGGACTCCTACCTGCGCGACGCGGCCTACCGCCGGGACGGCTTCTGGCCCTCGGTCGAGCACTACCTGGACAACCGCATGTGGTCGACGGCTGCCCTGGCCAACATGTGCTTCAACGACCTCGCACACCGCTGCGAGCACGGCGACGCCGTCGTCACGCACCCCGTCCTGCACGCCATGCAGCGCGCCACGGCCGACCACATAGCCCTGGTCAACGATGTCACGAGCCTGCACCGCGAGGCCGCCTGGAACGACCACATCAATGTCGTCCCGCTCATCCAGCGGCAGTACCGGTGCACCCAGGAGGAGGCCGTCCGGCACGCCGTCGCCATGGCCGACCAGCGCATGCACGCCTTCCTGGCCCTGGAGCGGGCGCTGCCCGACCTGTGCGCCGGTCTCGGTGCCACCCCCGCTGAGCGGGAGTGCATCGGCCACCTGACCCGGGGGCTGCGCTCCTGGATGAGCGGCAACATCGAGTACCACCTCGTCTCGCCGCGCTACGAGGAGCGGCCTCTTCCCGTCGGCCGGCACACCGCTGCCTGGATCGCCGCGTAGCGCCCCCGCGCCGTACGCGGCGGCGGGCGTGTCAGGGGCTGACCGCCAGGACGACGTAGGCCGCGAGGAGGGAGAGGTGCAGCCCGCCCTGGAGCGGGGTGGCGCGGCCCGGGATCACCGTCAGGGTGCCGACGGCGACCGTGAGGGCGAGGAGCACCATGTGCGTGGCGCCGAGGCCGAGGACGAGCGGGCCGTCCAGCCAGACGGAGGCGACCGCGACCGCGGGGATGGTCAGGCCGATGCTGGCCATGGCCGAGCCGAGGCCGAGGTTGAGGCTGGTCTGGACGCGGTCGCGGCGGGCGGCGCGCAGGGCCGCGATGGTCTCGGGGAGGAGGACCAGCAGCGCGATGACGACGCCGACGACGGAGGCCGGCAGGCCGGCGGCGGCCACGGCGGACTCGATGGCCGGCGACACGCCCTTGGCGAGGCCGACCACCGACACCAGGGCGACGCCGAGCAGGCCGAGACTGGTCAGGGCGGTCCGGGCGGAGGGTGGTGCGGCGTGGTGGTCGTCGCCGTCGATGACCTCGCCCTCGGCGGTCACCGGCAGGAAGTAGTCGCGGTGCCGCACGGTCTGCGTCGCGACGAAGAGGCCGTAGAGGATGAGGGAGGCGGCCGCGGCGAAGACGAGCTGGGCCGGGGAGAACTGCGGGCCGGGCGTGCTGGTGGTGAAGGTGGGCAGGGCCAGGCTCAGCCCGGCCAGGGTCGCCACGGTGCCGAAGGCGGCGCCGGTGCCCTCCGCGTTGAAGACGGCGACCCGCCGCCGGAGCGCGCCCACCAGGAGGGACAGGCCGACGATGCCGTTGCAGGTGATCATGACGGCGGCGAAGACGGTGTCGCGCGCCAGCGAGCCGGCCTTCTCGCCGCCGTCGGCCATCAGCGTCACGATGAGAGCCACCTCGATGATCGTCACCGCGACGGCGAGGACGAGCGAGCCGAACGGCTCGCCGACCCGGTGGGCGATCACCTCCGCGTGGTGCACCGCGGAGAGCACCGCTCCGGCCAGGCAGCAGCTCACCAGGGCCACCACTACGGGGGACAGCGACCGTCCCCAGGTGAGGGCCAGCACGAGGGCGGCGAGCACCGGCACCAGGGCGGGCCAGCGTGCGGCAAGCAAGCGGAACCGGTCATTCATAGGGGCAAGCTTCGCAGATCGCCCGTCAGATGCCCGGTCACGGGAGACACGCCCGTCCTCGCCCCCGCCCAGTCCGCGGCTGGTAGGGCTGGACGGGGGCAGCGTGCGGTGCCACCCGAGATCTGCACCGTCCGATGATCGGAGAAACACCCGTCACCCGGACGAGGCACAAGGGGGGACGGCGCGGGGCGCACGACGAGGCATGGCTAGGCATGACGAAGAAGGGGCCGCCCGTTACGGACGACCCCTTCTTCTTACGTGTGGAGCTAAGGAGAATTGAACTCCTGACCTCCTGCATGCCATGCAGGCGCTCTACCAACTGAGCTATAGCCCCTTGTTCAGCTGTTTTGCTTTCCGCCCGGTTTCCCCGGCGACGAAGACAATATTACACGACGGCAGCAGTGCCATTGACGCCGGTTTTCGCACCGTGCCAGATTCTGCGCACCACCGCGCGAGCCAGGGAGTGTGACACCGATGCCGTCGCCCGAGCCGCCCTCCCCGTCCCCGCTCGCCGCCGAGCGCCGGACCATCGAGGTGATCCCGGACGCCGAGCGGCACGGGGCGCCGCACAGCCAGTTCACGCTGTGGTTCGGGGCGAGCATGCAGATCACCGCGGTCGTCGACGGCGCCCTCGCCGTCGTCTCCGGCGCCGACGCGCTGTGGGCGGTCCCCGCGCTGCTCGCCGGGAACGTGCTCGGCGGGGTCGTGATGGCGCTGCACTCGGCCCAGGGCCCGCGGCTCGGGGTGCCGCAGATGATTTCCAGCCGGGCGCAGTTCGGTGTGCACGGTGCGGTGGTGCCGCTGGTGATGGTGATCCTCATGTACCTCGGGTTCGCCGCGACCGGCAGCGTGCTGGCTGGCCAGGCCGTCCGCCGGCTCCTCCACCTGCCCGGCACGACGCCCGGCATCCTGGTCTTCGGGGCGCTCACCGCCGCGGTCGCCCTCGCCGGCTACCGCCTCATCCACCTCGCGGGACGGGTGGCCACCGTGGCCGGCAGCCTCGGGCTCGGCTACCTCCTCGTCGCCCTGTTCTCCCGCTACGACGTCGGCGCCCACGTCGGCAACCGGCCGTTCGACGCCGCCGCGTTCCTGCTCGCCGTCTCCCTCGGCGCCGGCTGGCAGCTCACCTTCGGTCCGTACGTGGCCGACTACTCCCGTTACCTGCCGCGGAACACCAGCCCGCGGGCCGCCTTCTGGGCGACCTTCGCCGGCAGCGTCACCGGTGCCCAGTGGGCCATGACGCTGGGCGCCCTGATCGCCGCCGTCGCCGGCAAGCGCTTCCTGTCCGACCAGGTCGGCTTCGTGGGCGGGCTGGCCGGGCCGGAGGCCGCCGCGCTCCTCGTCTACCTGGTGGTGCTGGTGGGCAAGCTGACCGTCAACTGCCTCAACGCGTACGGCGGATTCATGTCCGTCCTGACGACCGTGACCGCCTTCGACGGCCGCTCCCGCATCAGCCCGGCGGCCCGCGCGGCATACATCACCGCGTTCACGGCGGCGGCCACGGCCGTCGCCGTCGCGGCCAGCGCGGACTTCCTCGACAACTTCAAGAACTTCGTCCTGCTGCTGCTCATGGTGTTCACGCCGTGGAGCGCCATCAACCTCACCGACTACTACCTGGTCTCGCGCGAGCGCGTCGACATCCCGGCGCTGTACGACCCGGACGGCCGCTACGGGCGCTGGAACGTCCCGGCGCTGACCTGCTACGCCGCCGGCGTCCTCGCCCAGATCCCGTTCCTGGCCCAGAAGCTGTACACCGGCCCGCTGACGGAGCGGCTCGGCGGCGCGGACGTCTCCTGGATCGTCGGCCTGGTCCTCACCGCGGCGCTCTACCTCCCGTGGGCCCGGCGCACGTCCCGGCCGCCCGCCGGAACGATCCACCCCGACGGGGAACGCGACCTGACGGCTGCTCCGTCAGCGTGACAGCGCCCGGCGCGGCGCTGAGGGGCGTCAGCCGCACCGTCCGGCGTCATCGGGGCCCTCGCGTACGCCGTCAGCCGACCGAGCGGCCCTCACGGCAACGGCGCCGGTAGTACGCGTACGTCAAGGCCAGCACCAGCGGGCCCCACAGGGCGAACAGGCCGCTGACCGCGTCGGCCAGCACCTTCCACCCCGCATGGGTGTAGGCGACGTCGGAGAACCCCGCGATGCCGAACACGCAGAGCAGCCAGTCGGCCAGCAGGACCGTGAGGAACAGACCGCCGAGCGCCGCCGGCACGATCGCCGCGAACGGCGGGACGCGGCGGCCGCCCAGCAGCGGGATCCGGCGCGGCACGACCTCGCCCCACGGGCGCACGAGGCCGCGGCAGAGCAACGCGGCCGCCTCCGACAGGAGGCTGAGCGAGATGACGTAGACCACCGCGGCCCACCGCGGCCACGGGTCGGGCTCCATGTCCATGCCCATCATGAATCCGAACCCGATGGGCAGCCTCCATAGGCACACGGGCAGGCCGAGCAGGGGCAGGAGGCGCGCGGTCCGCTCCGCCCAGAGCGGCACGGGCCGCTCGGTCCCCGTGTCCACCGTCGCTGATGTCGTCGTGCTGATCGCCATGTGACGACTGTCCCGGCCGGGCGCCGCGAAAGGATCATGCCCGGGTACGGTCCGCCTCCGCCGGGCGGTGGAGGGCGGCGAGCGCGCCGCAGGTCAGGACCGCCAGGATCGCCGCCGCGCCGAGCATGACGGGCATGCTCCACCAGCGGGACAGCAGGGCCAGCGCGTACGGCGTGAGCATGCCCAGGTAGGCCGCCGTCCAGAACAGGGACGTCACCATGGCCAGCCGCTCCGGCGGTGCCGCCGCGGCGGCCTCGGTCAGACCGAAGCTGAGGGCGAGGCCGTAGCCGGCGCCCAGGAGGGCCGCCGCGGCCAGCGCGAGGCCCGGGCGGGCTCCCGCCGCCGCGGGCACGGCGAGCGCCAGCCCGGCCGCTATCACGCCGAGGCCCGCCGCGCCGCCGGCCAGGCGGTGCCGGGCGGCCAGGCGCCGGGCCAGCGGTTGCACGAGCAGCCCGCTGCCGGGGACGACGGCGGTCGCGATGCCGGCGTAGACGGTGCGCCACCCGCTCAGGCCGCCGTCCACGAGGCCGGGCAGGGTCGCGAAGCCGATGGCCGGGGCGGCGAAGACCCACGGCGCCAGGGGCAGCACGGCGCGGCGGAAGCGGCGCCAGTCGGGGGCGGTAGCAGGACGCACCGCGTGCGCACCCGCGCGGCCGCTCGTCTCCGGCGCGCCGTACGCGACCGCCCAGGCGACCGCGGACAGCGCCACATGCGGGAGGTAGGCGGTCGCCATGGGGTGCGGCAGCCACTGGGCGATGAGCGCGGCCACCAGGCCGCCGGAGGCGAAACCCGCCGAGACGAACAGCCCGGGCCGCCGGGCGGCCGTGCCCGCCGCCCCGTCCGGCGCGTACGGCGGGCAGGACAGCTCCTTGACCCAGGCGCTGCCGGCGGCCAGGAGCGCGCCCGCGCTCAGGCCCGTCAGGAACCGGCCGGGCAGGAGCCATCCCGTGGCGGCCGAACCCGCGATGAGGAGGCAGGACGAGAAGAGGTTGACGGCGAGGGCGGTCAGCGCCACCGGGCGGCGCCCGCGCCGGTCGGCCAGCGGCCCGCCGAGCAGCAGGCCGGGGATCAGGCCCACGACGTACACCGCGAACAGGCCGGTGACGGTGGACTCGGACAGCCCGAGCTCGGACCGGTAGGCGCCCAGGAGCGCGGAGAACTGGTTCGCGCTCCAGCCGGAAGCGGTCATCATCCAGCCGGTGCGCAGCCAGGGGCGGTTCCCGCCGGCCGGGCGCGGGCCGGGCCGGTGCGGGCGGGAAGAGGTCTCGCATGCGGAGGCGGTCTCGCGTGTGGAAGCGGGCTCACGTGCGGAGGCGGTCTCGGATATCGCAGAGGTACTCACGCCACCCAGTCCTACGGTCCGCGGGCCGCGCTCCGCCGCCCGCGTTCACGACTTGTGAATACGCGTACGAACGACCCGGGTGCCGTGTCTATCGTGGCCGTCATGGATCTGCGCCTGCTGTCGTCCTTCCTGGCGGTCGTCGAGGAAGGGCACTTCGGGCGGGCCGCCGCACGGCTGTTCCTCTCCCCGCCCGCCGTCACCCAGCACGTGCGGCGGCTGGAGACGGACCTCGGCACCCGCCTGCTCCACCGCAACCCCGTGTCGCCCACCCCCGCCGGCGAACGGCTGGCCCGCCACGCCCGCACCCTGCTCGCGGCCGCCAACGCCGCGCTGGACGACGTGGCCGAGGCCGACCTGGCACCGGCCGCCGCCGGCCGGCCCCTGCGCGTCGGCATCATGGGCCACGGCTCGGCGGAGCTGACGCCGGCCTCGGTCAACGCCTTCCGCCGGGCCCGCCCGCACGTCGCCGTCGAGCTGCGGCAGCTCGACTTCACGGAGCACGTCTCGGCGCTCGTCGAGGACCGTGTCGACGTCGCGTTCGTCCGCCCGACGCCGGCGGACGACCGTGTCGTCGCCGACGTCATGACCACGGAGCAGCGCATCGTGGTGGTCCCCGAGTCGTTCGCCCTCGCGGACGCCCGTGACACCGGCGCCCGGCTCGCCGACATCGCCGACCTGCCGTTCTTCCGCGTGCCCGGCCACACGCCCCGGCCGTTCACCGAGTACCTGTACTTCGGCTGCGCGGCACGGCGCCGCGGCACGGACTTCGCGCTGACGCCGCAGGAGGTGCTCACCGGGGTGGTCACGGGCCGCCTGGCCGGATCGGGCCTCAAGTCCTTCGCCCGCTACTACGCCTGGCCCGGCGCGGTCTTCGTCCCCGTCCTGGACGCTCCGCGCGAGAGCAGCTACCTGGCGGTCCGCGCCGGGGACCGCAACCCCGAGGTCCAGATCTTCCGTGCGCTGGCCCTGGCCCTGGCGAAGGAGCTGGGCCCGCGCATCAGCGAGTGACGGCGGTATGTGAGGTCCCGGCAGTATTCGGTTTGAGCGGACCGCGCCCGCAGAGCTAGGTTTCGCCTCGTTAGTTCGATTAGCGAGGAAAGAAACTTCATGCACAAGCTCATGCCGGGCGCGGTGGCCGCCGTCGTCTCGATCGGCCTGCTCACCGGGCTCACCGGCTGCTCGTCCGCCGCCGGGAAGGACCGTGACGCCGCCGAGGAGACCACGGCCTCCGCTTCGGCCGCGCCGGCGAGCGGGAGCGGGAAGCCGGAGGAGAAGGCCGGCAAGGCGGGCACGCCGGGCAAGGCCGCGGAGTGGAAGGACGGCGGACGGGTCGGCAGCCCCGGGGCGGTCTGCGAGTTCCCGGCGTCGTTCGAGGTGGCGAAGGCGTGGCAGCCGAAGGGGCTCGACGCCGAGGGCGCGAAGTTCCTCAGCAAGTGGCTGGGCCACCCGTCGTTCAAGGGCGCCTGCGAGATCGACGCCAAGCCCGCGGGCATGATCGGCTACATTCGCGTGTGGACGGCGGAGCAGGCGGGCGTGTCGCCGCGTCAGGCCCTGGAGACGTTCGTGTCCGAGGAGAAGAACGTCACCGGTAAGGAGTTCGGCGACTTCAAGGCCGGTGACCTCCCGGGCGCGGAGGTCGTCTACGAGCGGAAGAGCCCTCTGCTGGACGAGCCGAAGCAGGAGCACGCCTTCGCGGTGGCGTCGCCGAAGGGCGTGACCGTCGTGCATCTCGGCGGGCTCGACGGCGACGAGCACAAGGAGATGCTCCCGGCGTACGAACTCGCCAAGAAGACGGTGCAGCTCCCCTGACCGGCTGATCGGTCGGCCGACCGGCCTCCGGTCCTCAGCGCGGGCCGCCGCCCATCGTCCCCAGCACGGCCCTCCCGCCCGTCCGGAGGAAGCGCAGGACGAGTACGGCGGCCAGGCCGAGGAAGGCGATGTTGAGCCAGGTCGTGTAGTTCCAGGTCACCCCCTCGTCGGGGATCGTCGCGGACGCGCGGCCGGGGACGAGTCCGAGGGCGCCGAAGGCGAGTTCGACGGCGTACCCGGCGGCGGCCGTGGCCGCGTAGAAGGTGACCAGCAGGAAGAGCGCCGTCCGCGCGCCGTAGTACTTCCGGTAGATGTTCAGGATCGGCAGGATCAGCAGGTCGGCGAAGACGAACGCGACCACGCCGCCGAAGCTGATGCCGCCCTTCCACAGGACGACGGCCAGCGGCACGTTCCCGATGGAGCACACGAACGAGACGATCGCGACCAGCGGTCCCACGAACGGGCCCCACCACTTCGCCGCCCCGGGGTCGTCGGTGAGGAAGAACGCCTGCCAGAACGAGCCGGGGACCCACGCGGCGACGGCCCCCGCGATCAGCAGGCCGGCCACGAGGTCGCGCAGGACCGCGGCCCACTCCATGACGAAGACGTGCGCCGTGAACGTGAAGCCCTCGCCGGAGAACAGCCGCCGGGCGAACGTCCCCTCGCGCCGTACGGACATGTCCATGGCCGCGTGGCCCTCCATGGAGCCGGCCACGCCGCGCGCGGCCTGCGCACGGGCCTCGCGCAGCAGCGCGGGCCGGAGGAACAGCCGGAAGAGCACCGCCAACGCGATGATCATGAGGGGCCCGCCCACGAACTCCGCGAGCGTGAACTGCCACCCCAGCAGCAGCGCCATGATCACCCCGAGCTCGGCCACCAGGTTGGTGGAGGCGATCTCGAAGGCCATCGCCGCCGTGAAGTCCGCCCCCTTGCGGAACAGGGCGCGGGCCAGCGCCACAGCCGCGTAAGAGCACGACGACGAGGCCGCGCCCAGCCCCGCGGCGAGCGCCAGCGTACGGGGGCGCGCGTCGCCGAGCAGGGCGACGACGGTCGCCCTGCGCACCACCGCCTGCACCACCGCGGACAGGGCGAATCCCAGGACCAGGGCCCAGGCGATCTCCCACGTCATGGACCCGGCGATGGACAGCGCGTGCAGGACCGCATCCAGGACCGCCTGCATTCCGCCTACCCCCCTCTTGTGATCACCTTACAGATTCCTGTCTCCGATTCGGTGGACCGGATCAAGCAGGGTTACCCCCGGCATGCTGGCAGTCTCGTCTTCATGCAGTACGGATCAGCCGCGCGAAACACCGCAGCGGCTTGTTGATTTCCTACTTGTGCACGGAGGGGCGAGGATGAGCAGCAACACCGAGGTGCTCGTGACGGGCGTCGGCGGGATCACCCCGCTGGGCGCCGGCATGGCGCAGTCGTGGAAGGGCATGGTCGCCGGCGAGTCCGGTGTGACGGGGCTGGGCGAGGAGTGGCCGGCGGACCTTCCGGTCCGCGTGGCGGGGGCGCTGCCCGTGGACCCGCTGTCGCTGCTCGGGCGCGTGGAGGCCCGCAAGTGGGACCGGTGCGAGCAGCTCGCGATGATCGGTGCGCGTGAGGCGTGGCAGGACGCCGGGCAGCCCGGTGTGGAGCCGGAGCGGCTCGCCGTCGTCATCGGCACGGGCACCGGCGGCATCCTCACCACCCTCGGCCAGGACGACGTCTACGAGCGCTCGGGGGCCCGCAAGCTCTCCCCGTACGCCGTGCCGATGCTCATGCCCAACGGCCCGGCCGCCTGGGTCAGCATGGAGCTGGGCGCGCGGGGCGGCGCGAGGACGCCGGTGAGCGCCTGTGCCTCGGGCGCGGAGGCGATCGCCATGGGTCTCGATCTGATACGGGCCGGGCGCGCCGACGTGGTGGTCGCGGGCGGAGTGGAGGCGTCCCTGCACCCGTTCTGCATCGCCGCGTTCGCCCAGATGAAGGCCCTCTCCACGGACGACGGCGACCCGGCGGCCGTCTCCCGCCCCTTCGACGCCGGCCGCAGCGGCTTCGTCATGGCCGAGGGGTCGGGCGTGGTCGTCCTGGAGCGCGCCGGCTTCGCGCGGGCCCGCTCGGCGCGTGCGTACGGGAGGCTGGCCGGGGCCGCCGTGTCCTCCAGCGCGCACCACATCACCGCCTCGGACACGGAAGGCCAGGTGCACGCCATCCGCACGGCCCTCCGCGACGCGGGCCTCGCGGCGCGGGACATCGACAACGTCCACGCGCACGCCACGTCCACGGAGTCCGGGGACCTGGCCGAGGCGCAGGCCATTGCGAGCGCGCTCGGCGGCCACGTCGCGGTCACGGCCACGAAGTCGATGACCGGCCACATGCTGGGCGCGTCCGGGGCTGTGGCGGCGGTCGCCGCGCTCCTCACCCTCCGGGACGGCGTCCTGCCCGCGACCCGCAACTTCGATGTGCCCGGGCCGGGGATCGACCTGGACGTGGTCCACGGCGAGAGCCGTGCCGGGGAGTGGTCCGCGGGGCTGGTGAACTCGTTCGGCTTCGGCGGGCACAACGTGAGCCTCGTGGTGACCCGCGAAGGCTGACGTTGAGCGACAGCGACGCGGCTAACGCTGCGTCAGCCGCCTGCGTGCCGCCTTCAGCAGGTCCACGCGGCCGGTCCGCAGGGTCAGTGCCTCCCGCCCCGGGACGGGCTTGGCGTACCAGGGCAGGCCGAGGCGCCGCCAGCGGGCGGGCTTCAGGGACGGCTGGGGCGGTACGGGGACGGACCACTTTCCGGTGGCCGTGGTGAGGCGGAGGGTCAGTTCCCGTTCGCCGGGGGTCGTGCAAGGGATGCGCGCCGTGAACGTGCCGTCGGAGGGCGAGGGTTCGACCGGGGTGTGCTCCGGCGCGCCGTCCGGGCCCTCGGCGGTGATCGTCAACGTACCTGCGGGCCAGTCCGCCAGGCTGCAGCGGCCCTTGACGATCAGGGTGCCGGGGGACTCGGCGGACCAGGCCGCGCCGGTCACGCGCAGGTGCGGCCGTACGCGGTGGCGGGTCTCGCCGACGTCCAGGCTGAGGTTGCCGTAGGGCTTGGTGGTGAAGAGGGCGGCCGCCGTGCCCGCGCCGGTGACGAGCGTGGTCGTCGCCGTGGTCACGGACTCCGCGCGGCTGCTGCCGAGGCGGGCCTCCTTGACGATGCCCTGGGCGCCCACGGCGAGCGAGAGGTCCCAGATGCCGGGCGTCAGCGACGCCAGGCCGACCGTCACGTCGAACCCCGCCGTGCCGTAGTCGTAGCGCCCGCCGTCCTCGTCGGCGCCCAGGCCCGGGGTCGGGGTGTGGTGGACGGGGAGGCGGCGCTCGGTGTCCGATCCGCGCTTGCGGAGGACGAGTTCGGTGGTGACGTCGCGCGTGGATATGCGGTGGATGCGGGCGTGGCCGGCGAGACGGAGGCCGGTGGCGTTGATGCCGGCGGCCTCGACGCGGTGGCGGACGGGCAGCTCGGCGGTGATGTCGTAGCAGTCGTCCGGGATGCTGAGCGTGGAGTCGCGGAAGTACGGGTAGAGGGCGTAGGCCCGGCCGTCCTCGACCTGTATCTCCGGGCCCGCGGCGGCGGTGGCGGCGAGGGTGGTTATGCCGTAGCTTGCCGCGCCCCGGTCGAGCTCCCAGTGGACGAGAGTGAGGAGTTCGTCCAGGAGCCGGTGGCGGACGAGGTGGCACCGCAGGCGCACCACGGCGGGCAGCCGGGCTGCCAGGCCCTCGCTCCAGTGCAGTGCGACCAGGTCGGCCAGTTCGCAGAGGAGCTTCTCCTGCGTCTCGCGCTGCGGTTCGCGGCTCAGCTGCAGGACGGCGTCGCGCAGTTCGACGGCGTAGTGCCGGTGCAGGAGCGCGTCGCGGCCGGGGCCGGCCGGGGTGTGCCCGGCGACGAGCTCGGTCATCTTCCGGAAGAGGCCGATGCGCATCCGCGCGCCGTGCTCCTGCGCGGTGATGTTGTTGCCGTCCTCGCGCGCGACCCAGTAGAGGCAGTCGTAGTCGGCGACGACGGAGATCGCGGCGGCCTCCAGGTAGGCGGTGGCGACGAACGGCTGGTCCTCGCCGATGGACAGGCCGGCATCGAAGCGGAGCCCGAGCCGGTCGATCAGCTCGCGGCGGAAGAGCTTCATGGGGTTGAGCGTCCAGTAGACGCGAGAGGAGAAGACGTCCGTACGGGGCTGGTTGCGCCGGAACATCGACCCGGGCGCGCGGCGGCCGCCCTCCCCCACGATCCGCCCGAGGACGACGTCGGAGCCGTTCTCGTCCGCGGCCGCGACCATGCGCTCCAGGGCCTCGGGGCCGAGGTGGTCGTCGGCGTCGAGGAAGAAGACGTAGCGCCCGGTCGCGCGGTCCAGCCCGAGGTTGCGCGGCCCGGCCGGCCCGCCGGAGTTGGGCTGGTGGATCACGCGCATCAGCGGCGCCCGCTCCGCCAGGCGGTCCAGCTCGGCGGCCGTGCCGTCGGTGGAACCGTCGTCGACGGCTATGAGCTCGATCCGCTCCGCCCCCAGGGACTGCCGGAGAACGGAGCCGACGCTGCGCGTCACGTACGGCATGGCGTTGTAGGCGGCGATGATGACCGTGACGTCAGGGCCGGGCATGGCAGAAAGGCTCCGTTCCTCCAGATCCCGCAGTTCCCGCGATCCAGAATGTTCTTTTCAGGATATAGGAGTTATCTAGGCGGCCTCGCGAACAACTCAGGCCGGTGGTAACAGAACGGGCAGACCCTCTCGTAAGGGGTTAGATTTGGCGGAGGTCCACGAGAGGAGACCCCGCATGTCCTCGAAGCGACGCCGTAAGAAGAAGGCCCGCTCCCGCCGCAAGGCCGCCAACCACGGCAGGCGCCCTCAGTGCTGAGTCACCGGCACTGAGGGCGGCGCGGCGCGTCAGCCCCTGTGGCGGACGCGGAAGCGGATGCCGGCCGCCTGCAAGCGGCCGATCAGCGCGTCCCCCATCGCCGTGGCGGGCGTGACCTGTCCCGCCGTCTTCGGCAGGTCGTCCAGGGCGAGGCACAGCGACGCCTCCGCGAGGATCTTCGCCGTCTCGCCGTAGCCCGGGTCACCGCCCGTGACCTCGGTGAAGACGCGCCGCCCGCCCCCTTCGCCCACGGCACGCACCTGGAACCAGGCGCGGGCCCGCTGCTCCTCGTCCGGCCCCCTGCCCGGCTCGTAGCGGCGGGAGATCCAGGACCGGACGGGGGCCGCCTGCGCGGCGGCCGCCAGCACGCCCAGGGCCACCGGCCCGGCCAGGGCCATGGGCAGCGTCTTCACCGACGCGTAGTGCCGGTAGCGGAAGTCGGGGCCGTACCGCTCCAGGGCGGCGGCCGACCGGCGCACGACCTGCGGGTCGAGCGTGGGCAGGGGCAGCGCCCACGTGCCCGTCTCCTTGCTGAAGCGCGGCGCGCCCAGCGGGGCCCGGACCCGGCGCCCGGCCGGGCGCGGCTCGTACCGGCTGCGCTCCTCCGCCGCGGCCTTCGCCTGGCGCTGCCGCGCGGCGATCAGCATCGAGGTGGCCAGCGTCCCGCCGGAGATGAGCCCCGACGCCCGGACGAAGCCGTCGACCGTCAGCGGCACCCCTTCCGGCAGCTGCTGGACGGTGAAGTACGCGAGGAGGTCGTGCGGCACCGAGTCGAAGCCGCAGGCGTGCACGAGGCGCGCGCCGGTCCTGCGGGCCTCGGCGTCGTGGCGCACGTACGTGAGGTCCACGAACTCCGGCTCGCCCGTGAGGTCGGTGTAGTCCGTGCCCGCTTCGGCGCAGGCCGCGACCAGCTCGCGGCCGTGGCGGATGTACGGGCCGACGGTGGAGGCGACGACGTGCGCGGACCGGGCGAGGTCCCGCATGTCCGCGGGATCAGCCGCGTCCGCGGTCACGAGGGCCGGCTCGGCGGCCCGTACGGGGTCGAGCGCGGCCAGCCGCGCGCGGAGCTCCTCCAGCTTCGTCCGGCTGCGCCCGGCGAGCGCCCACCGGAAGCCCTCGGGCGCGTGCTCCAGCAGGTAGGCGGCCGTGAGCTGCCCGACGAACCCCGTCGCGCCGAAGAGCACGAGGTCGTAGGGCCGTTCCGGGCCCGTCCGCCGGTTCATGGAGCCTCCGGCCGAGTCCGCTGCGATCGAAGTCACCGGGCATACGTCCCTTCTCGTCACCGAACAGCATCGAACCCATTGTCCACGTCCGGCTGACAATCACTCAGGAACCTCCGGGTGCACCGCCTCCGGCCCGCACCGGCACCCCGCCGTACGCCGGGCGCCCCCGGACGCGCGGCACCGGCGCCGCGCACGCGGCGGAGCCGTATGCCCATGCACGAACCGGTGGTGGGGGGCGGTTCCGGTAGGGGGTGGAACGGCCTCCGGGCCATGCTCATGTGCGGACAGCGCGGTTCTCAGGGGCGAACCGTTCGCCTCCCCGACGCCACGCGCAGAAACGGCAGGACGACCATGCCAGTGCACCCGCTCCCGCTCGCCCGGCGGTCCGCGATCCTCGTGGCCGCCGCCACCCTGGTGGCCCTGGCCCCCGGCACGGGCCGGGCCGATTCCCCGTCCCCGGCGCCGCTCAAGAACGAGGCGAAGGGCTGGTACCTCGACAGCGGCGGCGACACCTCGGCCGCGAAGGCACCCTCGTACACCTCCAAGTACACGGGCGAGCCGGCGTCCGCGCCCGGCAACCTGAAGTGGTCCTACGACGCCTCGACCAAGCTCATCAAGAACGAGGCCAAGGGCTGGTACCTCGGCAGCGGCGGCGACGCGTCGTCCGACAAGGCCCCCGCGTACACGACGAAGTACACCGGCGACCCGGCCGCCGCTCCCCCGCAGCTGAAGTGGTCCTACGACGCCGCCACGAAGCTCATCAAGAACGAGGGGAACGGCTGGTACCTGGGCAGCGGGGGCGACGACTACGGCAAGGCGCCCGCGTACACGACGAAGTACACGGACAGCCCGGCGTCGGCACCGGCGCCGCTGAAGTGGTCGATAGCGTCCTAACGCTCCGGCCGGCGGGCCCCGCGGGGCCCCGCGCCGTCGAGCGCCCCCGCTCCGGCCCGGCGCCGGCCCGGGGGCGCCCCTCGGTGACCTCACCGAAGCGCCCCGGCAGACTGTCCCGGCTGCACAACCCCGCCCTCAAGAGGGCAGGCCCCGCACACCTGCTGAGCGGCTCCGTCTCGTCAGCGGAGAAGCTGAAGGCTGTCCCCCAGCCTCACCCGCCCGGGCGTCACCACCGTGGCCAGCGCGTCCAGCCGGGTGTCGTGCGCCCGCGCGACGGCTCGCAGGATCAGCGGTGAGTGCGGGAGGTCCTGCTGGGCCTCGTTGGTCATGGCGCAGCGCTCGCTGGAGCGGACGAACGCGACGCGCAGGGTGTCCCCGATCCGGGCGGTGCGCCCGAGCCAGTCGTCCTCGGCGAAGGGGCGGGTGCCCGGCGGGGTGCGCACGACGAGGTTCGGGCGGAAGCGCCGCTCGTCGACCGGGACGCCGGGGACGGCCGAGCGCACCCAGTCGAGGGTGGCGGTGGTGAGGACGCTGAGGGGCAGCTGGTCGAAGTGGGAGACGGTCTCCTCGCGGGCCAGTGCGACGTCGGCCCGGCCGAGGTAGCGCCGCAGGTACGCGTCCGGGTCCGGTACGGCCTCGCCGTGCGGGTCCAGCAGCGCGGGCGGGCCCGCGGGACCGTCCGGGTAGCAAGAGCGCAGGTGCAGCAGGCCGGGCATGCGGCGGAAGCGGCGGGTGTTCTTTCCCGAGCCGAGCTTGCCGCCGGCGTCCCGCACGGCGAACAGGCGGTCGCCTTCGAGACCGCGAGCGCCGACGTCTGCGCAGTCCAGCCGCTCACCACCGGTGGATTTGACCGGATAGCGCCAGATCATCCTGATCGTTCCTATCACTGCTGTCATTCGAGGGACGATACTGCACACTCCCTGCCCGAATCCGGGCAGAAAATGGGGAGTTGATGGTTCCGGCGGTACAGTGACCATCCATGATCACTCTCTCCGCCCTGGGGTCCTTCGCACTGATCGTGGGGCTCCTCACCCTCACGCCCGGCCTCGACACTGCCCTCATCCTGCGTACCGCAGCCGTCGGCCACCGCCGGCGCGCCTGGGGCGTGGTGGCCGGGATACAGACCGGCACCCTCGTCTGGGGCGTGCTCAGTTCCCTGGGCATCACGGCCCTGCTGACCGCCTCCCACCTCGCCTACACGGCCCTGCGCTGGGCGGGCGCCGCGTACCTGGTGTGGATGGGGTGCCGGATCCTCATACCGGCCCTGCGCCGGCGGGGCGGTGCGGAGTCCGGCTCCGCGGACGCCCCGGAGGACGCCCCGGAGACCGGCGGCTTCCGGGCCGGCTGGCGCCGGGGCCTCGTGACCAACCTGCTCAACCCCAAGATGGGCGCCTTCTACGTGGCCGTCCTGCCGCAGTTCATCCCGGCGGGCGCCCCGCACGTGGCGACCGGCACCCTGCTCGCCTGCGTACACATCGTCTTCGCCACGGTCTGGGCGGCCGTCCTGATCGCCTTCGCCCGGGCGCTCCGCACCACCCTGCAGAAGGCCTCGGCGCGCCGGGTCCTCGACCGGGTCACCGGCACCGTCATCGCCGCCTTCGGCGTCCGGCTCGCCCTCGGCGACTGACGAGCCGGATGCCGTTGCGCAGGGGTTTCAGGAGGTTGCCGCGAGCCAGCGGCCGTCCTCGAACTCCGCGGGAACCTCGTCCTCCCAGGGGTCGATGCCGCGGGCTTCCAGCTCCTCGAACCACCGGTCCCGCTGGGACTCGGGAAGGCGCACGCCGCACCACGGGCAGTACGCGATGCCCGAGCTCGCCGTCCCGCCGTCGTGGATGACGAGCCCGTACTCCCGGAACTTCTCGCTGAAGACCACGAGCGCGTCGGGACAGGCGTACCGGTCGGCATGGGTGTCGCAATGCCAGTGCACCTGGCGCGTCATCGTTTCACAGCAGTGGTCGGACATCCGTTCATTCTCTCCCGCCGGAACCCGTGCCGGAACCGGTGCCGGAACCCGAACCGGCGCCGGTGCCGGCCGCCGTCCCCGCGGCCGGGCAGGTGAGCCGCTCCGGGATCCTCGTGCTGAGCAGGTACGCGGTCTCGCGTTCCCGGGCGCAGGCGGAGTTGTAGTAGGAGACGTGGCCGTTCACGTCGGTGATCAGCAGCTTGCTGCCGGCGATCTGCCGTTGGAGGCGGCGGCCGCCGGCCAGGGGCGTGGACGGGTCGTGGGTGTTGGCGGCGATCAGGACGGGCGGCGTCCCGCGCACGGGGGTCGGCTGCCACGGGCTGGTCGCCTTGACGGGCCAGTCCGCGCAGCTGGCGGAGATGACCCAGGCCTCGGTGGCCGCGCCCGTGCGCGGGGCTGTCTCACGGGCCCGCGCAAGGCGCGCGGCCGCGTCGGCGTAGCCGGTGAACTGCGGCGGGAAGTCCAGGCAGGAGACGACGGTGTAGGCGCTGTCCTGGCTGCCGACGTAGCTGCCGCCTTCGACGAGGCCCGTGGCGTCGTTGCGCCGGTCCGCGGCGGCCAGCCGTTCGGCCAGCTTCGCCCACGCGTCGTAGCCGAGGGTGTCCTCCAGCAGGCGGACGCGCACGAGCTGGCTGGGCAGGGCCATGCGGATCCAGTCGCCGTTGACGGCGGGCTGCCCCTTCGCGCCGGGCGCCGGGATCGGGGTGCGGTCGGCGCGGGCCACGACCCGGTCGTAGACCTTGCCCGCGTCCTCGCCGTGCAGGGCGCACGCGGCGTCCCGGGCGCACCAGGCGGCGAACCGGTCGAACTCGCCCTCCATGACGGCGGCTTCTTCGAGCATCAGGCGGGTGGGGCCCGAGGCGTGGTCGAGCGGGCCGTCCAGCACCATGGCCCGGACGCGGTGCGGGAAGAGCTGGGCGTAGGTCGCACCGAGGTAGGTGCCGTACGAGACGCCCAGGTAGGTGAGGCGCCGCTCGCCGAGCGCGGCCCGGAAGGCGTCCATGTCGCGGGCGACGGAGGCGGTGCCGACGTTGCGGACGAGGTCGCCGTGGCGGGCCAGGCAGCGCTCGCCCCGGGCCCGGCTGTTCCGCTTCATCTCCTCGAACTCACGGGCGCTGCGGGGCAGGACGACCTGGCCGGGGTCGAGCACGGGTCCGCAATCGAGCGCACGGCTGCCGCCGGTGCCCCGCGGGTCGAGGCTGACGATGTCGAACCGGTCCCTCAGCGGGCCTGTGAACAGCGCGTCGGCGAAGCCGTAGGAGAGCATGGAGGCTCCCTGCCCGCCGGGGCCGCCGGGGTTGAAGAACAGCGCGCCGATGCGGTGTTCCCGGTCGCGGGCCGGTACGCGGGCGACTTTGACGTCGAGCTGTTCTCCGGACGGATGCGCCCAGTCGAGCGGTACGCGTACCGTTCCGCACTCGACGGGGCGTCCAGCAGGGGCATTGGCGCACGGCTGCCACGCGATGGGGGACGCCGGTGCGGCAGTGGGGGCGGGGGC